>DMYZ01000177.1:4061-6135 GCA_003483565.1 Prevotella sp. | reverse complement strand
AAGGAAATGAAGGAAGAACTTAGCAATAATCATTCCGGCAAACTGACCAAAGAGAATATCTACCGGATGTTGAATCATATTACTGATGATATCGACAATGATACTTATTGGGATATGTACCAGAAAAATTTTGACCTGATACATAAGAATTTCTTTCGTAACTTGCGTAAGATAAATCCGGAACTTACAGCTACTGATCTGAAATTTTGTGCTCTCCTGCGCTTAAATAGAAGTACAAAGGAGATTGCCCTGTTTACAGGGCTGACAACCCGGGGGGTGGAAGGCGCTCGCTACCGGTTACGGAAAAAACTGGATATTCCTAAAGGCCAGAGTATTGTTCAATTTTTGCTTATGATAAATTAGACTGTATTTTATTAAATAAATAGATGACTTGTAATGATGAAAAAACTATTAATTATTTTGCTCAATATTTTTGTATTGAGCGTGTATGGACGGGATTTGCCAGTGAAAACATTTGAATTCGAACCTTTCTTGGGTACAACGTATGGTTTGTCTTCTGAGGCGGGAAGTCGTGAGATAGGACCTGCTCTGGGAGTGGAAGGAAGATGGAATCTTCGGAAATGTCCCTTTGATGTGGGAATGCAACTTTATCTGGGTACGGCTGAGACTTCTTTTCATGGATCTGATGTGAGTTGTAGAACTGTTTCTTTCACGATAATCGGAGATTATAATTGGAAACGTGGTTCGAGCTTTTCTCCTTTCGTAGGTCTTGGATTAGGGGCTAACCATTATGATATAATTAATTCAGGATGGTATGATTATAAGTATAATGACGATGATGTGTCTGGATATGGCCTTGTACCGAGAGCAGGTATAGAATTCTTTCGCCATTTCAGGGTTACTCTGACCGGACATCTGGGCAAGAAAATCTATAATACGGTGGGACTAACTATCGGCTATGCCTTTGGTGGAGGAAAAAGGAAGTAAATGATTCTAAGGATTTCCTATATCATGATTCTTTCTTAAAATAAAAGTTGATGATGCAGAAGGATGAGATCTGAAAAATAAAATTATGGCAAAACGGGAATATATAGAAGCAAACCGGAAATGGTTGGAAGAAAAGGCTAGGGAAGAGGGCGTGCTGGCTCTTCCGAAAGGCATTTATTATAAGGTTTTGAAGGCTGGAGAAGCAAACGGTGCTAGGCCTTCACGGCGGAGTATTGTAACGGCACATTATACAGGATGGACAATTAACGGAAAGAAGTTTGATTCCAGCCGTGGCGGAGCTCCGTTTGCCATGCGCCTGTGTGATCTTATAGACGGATGGATTATTGCTATGGAACAAATGCGTGTGGGAGATCAGTGGGAACTCTATATACCTGCTGAGATGGGGTATGGAAAATATTCACAGCCCGGTATTCCCGGTGGCTCGACTCTCGTCTTTGAAGTGGAACTGCTGGGAGTGGCATAACAGGATAAGACAGGATGACATTGCAGGATATCAAAATAAAAATAGTATGGTGCAGCAGATAGAATTTTCATTACAGGCCCGGAGCCGTGGATTCCATCTTGTAACAGATGAGATACTTCAGCATCTGCCTCCCTTGCCGAAGGCCGGACTGTTGAATCTCTTTATACAGCATACGAGTTGTGCCTTGTCGATTTGTGAGAATTGGGATCCGTCAGTGCGTGGAGATATGGAAGATATTTATGACAGGCTCATACCGGAGAATGTGCCTTCTTATAAGCATACTCTGGAGGGACCGGATGATATGCCCGCTCATGCCAAGAGTATCATCACGGGAGCGAGCATTAACATACCGATAACCGGAAACTGCCTGAATCTCGGTACCTGGCAGGGAATTTATCTCTGTGAGTTTCGCAATCATGGAGGCTGTCGGCATGTGGTGGCTACAATTATATAAAGGTGCTGTATAATGATTTGACAGATCTTAAATATTTTTTGACAAATACTCTTTTCTGTTTCTCGTATTTGCAAATCAAGTGAAGTCTGTGAGCAAATATGCAAGCATCAGCCTCTTTTGTAAGTGGATATCAGTCAATAGTTTGTAATGTTTTGTCATTTTAAATTTTATAAAAGGACATCATTCTG
>DMYZ01000177.1:0-4046 GCA_003483565.1 Prevotella sp. | reverse complement strand
TAAAAGGCAGGTATTAACTGCTGGATGGAACTATTCCTAAGGCTGTTTTTAGTAGATCTATTATTTACAATATAGATCTTATGATATTCCTGTTTTCCTACTTTGGAAATTAAATAGTACCCATGATTGTCTTCCGGACAATCCGTCTCAGAGATGTTCTTTACAGAAGTTTTCTTCTGTATTTATAGAGTTGGCGCTATATCAGTTGTAGGGCTGAACGTATATGTCTTTTTTACATGGATCGAAAATAATGGATCCGTAGTTGGAAACCGGGCCTCCCAAAGATGATCTTTCTTGTTTTTCAGAGACTACTTCAACATTTTTCAAGGACAGTTTTAAGGCTTCCAGTCTATTTAGTCTTAACTTAACAGATGTGATGGAATCGTTATCTTCAAATATACTATAGGGTATATGTTCTCTAATTGTGTAGAGAATTTGTTTTTTAAACTTTTCCGAGTCTTTTGATTTTATAATTTTCTCATAATCGGTAGGATTAATTACAAGGAGTCTGTTATTTCCTGTATCTAGGGCAACGTTTTTAACTTTATAGTTTGGACCGATACATAAGGATATTATTGGCAATCCATTTTCGTTTAGTTTATAGTGAGTCTTATTTATTCGTTCATTAGCAAATAATTTTTTATCTGTTGTAATAATCATTATTTTTTTCTTGATATCAAGTTTGACAATGGCTTTTATCATTCTAAAAGTGGTAAGACCTAGAGTGCCATCACAAAATTGGTGAAAAACTTTATTTTCTGGTAATAAGTAAATGTATTGCCTGATGGTAAATTTTCCCAGTTGTAAATTAATAAAAGTATATCCTGTTTCTCCCTTTTTCTGGTTGTTATCTGTTGCTGTTTGATAACCTTCAATTTTGGTATCATCTTTGTTTGTTTTCATTATAGTTAAATTACTGGAGCCTGTATCGAAGATAAGTCTTTTTCTTTTACCATTTACCGATGCATTGACAATTACAAAATCTTGATCTATCGTAACAGGTATTGTGTCAGTAATTATATTTGCTGATTTTGCTGAACAAATTGTACTGATAGAGGATAACATCAGGATGAGGGATATTATTCTGTGTTTCATTTAGTTCCAGTCACAGTTATACCTCTATGGTTTGAATTCCCGTCGTGGCAAGATTTCTTACAGCCAGCACTACATGTGCCAGCTTCTATTTCATCAATTTCTGTATTATTGAGAATGTCAGTATCTTCAATTGATTTATATTCAAATTTTTTCATTTTGTAAATGTTCAATAATTTATTATATGTAGCTACATTCTTCTTTTTAATTTTTTTGAATTCGGCTCACATCTGGGGTATAGTCCCTATATTCTTCCGTAACCTTTTGGCCTTTGTCTAGTTTCAACCGAACGGAAAGGGTGAATACAGGACCATTACGATGTGTTACGTTATATCGGAAGTTGTTGCCAAAATATTTTTTCTGTTTGCTGTCATTAGAGTCAAACATGTTCCTTACATCAAAATAGAGTATAAGATTTTTTTTCTTTAAGAAAGAATAGTTAATATTAGCATCTATATTTGCACTTGAATAAGTATAACAGTAAAGTGCATCATGGTTGGGACTATAGTCTGCATCTGCGTTGAAGTTAAGCCGGTCTGTAATATCATAGCTCATGGTGAAATTATAGTTTTGAAGCCAGAAAGCCTTGTGACGGTCTGCTGGTGGTATGTAGTCATTAAGAAATTTCTTATACTTTACATAGGTTTCATAGCCCATGAACTGACCATACAGCTTTCCCTTGAGAAGACGGAAGGGAAGCGACAACGAAATATTATAGTTTTCCAAGTTGGCATAATTAAGGTAGTCTTGATACAAAATATTGTCTTTGTTATAAAAGACTTCACCGGAGACATTTTTAAAATAGGAGTATCTTAATTTTAAATAAAGGTATTTGAAGAATGTATTATTGAATATAACCGAGAAGTTTTTTGAAGGTTCTAGCTCAGGATTTCCTTTAGTATAGAATATTTCTGTCACTTTTCGTTCACCAGGAATCATACTTGTGTATTTCGGACGGGATATGCCTGTTACTATCCCGAATGTTCCATTGTAATTTTTATAGTTAAAGAACCCCAGCAGGGTAGGGAAATAATTTGTATAGTTATGATGGTCTTTATCGTTTTCCGATTTAAAATTGAGCTTGTAGTCCGTATTTTCCATACGTATAGATCCTGCTAAGGTCAGATGCTTACTGTAGTCGTAGTATGTGCTGAGATATGCAGATGTAAGGAGCTCTCTTCCATAGAAGCGTGATGCGGATGTTTTGCTGTCGGGTAAAAAATAATAGTCGGTATTGTCATGCATCCAGTTACATTGTTCGTTAATTCCATATTCAAATCGGAAATTATTATATTTACTGCAGAGATCGGCTACCAGAGTATGCATCCAACCGGTCATCCTTAGATTTGATGTTTGATATTTATAGTTGCTGACTGATTCGATATAGTCATTGTCAGAACGAAGTCCGCCATAAACTGCGTTGTAGTAAAGGGTACCGTAAAAATGTTTTTTTCTTTCAGGAATAATATAGGAGAGTGTTCCGGACCAAAGATCATCATTCTCGAAAGTCTTGTAAAGTTTTTGCTCTTTAGCGACATTAACTTCTTTTGCATAGCTGTCAGAGGAAATATCTGAATGAATATGTCCGAAATCATCATAAATAAAGGCGCTAAGATCTATTTGATTGTCATTTGGCAATGTGTATGTAAGTTTTGCATTATATTGTATGGAAGGGTACATACCGCCATTTTTAATTTTGTCTGTATAAGCACTTCCGTCTTCATAATGTGTACTGTCTTCTGCAAGACTGTAGTTGTTGTCGTCATCGAAAGACATCGTATTATAGAATAACCATCTGCCCTTTTTTACCATATAAAAATAGGATGGTGATAATGAGTACAGTTTATGATTAAAGGTACCGGCACTGAAACTGATCTGATGCGAACAGCCATCAACGACATTCTTTTGAGTCTTTAATTCGATCACGGCATTGTCACTGCTCGCGG
This sequence comes from Prevotella sp., assembly GCA_003483565.1. Classification (GTDB taxonomy): domain Bacteria; phylum Bacteroidota; class Bacteroidia; order Bacteroidales; family Bacteroidaceae; genus Prevotella. Next base: position 1,008 of record DMYZ01000177.1, on the reverse strand, counting down.
GATATTTGCCATTGTTGATTTCAATAAGTTGAATTTGTGACAGCACAGATGCAGGAAGAGCACTGAGAAAAGCATCAAAAGATTGATCCGTCACATTCTGCTTGACGCCGTTGATGTAAAAAATTACTGGTCGTCCGTTTAACTTGTAGCCACCGTCGGAACTTTTTGTAACGCCGGGAAGTTGTCTCAGAAGCTTGTCGGATTGAAACTTCTGTGAACCTGGAATTTGGCTGACATCAATAATGAGATTTCCATCCTTATGACGTATCCAGTCACCTTTTACGGAAACTTCGTTTAAAAGATGGTTATTGAGTGACATCGTGATATTAATCTTATAGGAAGGAACACAAGAAAAGGTTAAAATCCTTCTTTTGTATTCAAGATGAGTAAATTCCAGGTGAAGAGGACTTTTTATTTCGGTATTTGGAATGGGTATAGTAAAGTTCCCAAGGGAATCACTGATGCATGAAGAGATCATCGTACTGTCACAACAATAAGCACGGACCGTTACAAATTCGATACCCTTGCATTTCGTGTTTATAATGTTTCCTGATATACTCTGGATATTTGATTTTGTGGTTGCGTCAATTTTGATGGATATAAGTGTCCATATAAAAATCATAGTCCAAAATCTTTTAGTACTCTTGGAAGTAGTACATCGCTTTTTTCGATTCAAGATAATTCGTTTTTAGAGTGGCAGAATTGTTCTGTCATAAATTAATTAATAGTCTATTGCAAACTGTTCTTTATATGATATAAAAGAGTTTTTTTTGAACAAAATTAATCTAATCTAGTGATAAGAGTATAGTGTAAGATGCGTTTTTCAATTAATTAACTATTTTTTTACTACTTGTATATATTTGTTTTTTTTGTTTTCAACACTATGTCTTGAGCTCGTCCTATGATATTTAGACTGGGTATATTTAATTTTAATGGTTTAAAATAGCATGCTAATTTGATTTTTTGAATGTATTTAAAACAAAAAAAGAGTACTACTGAACTAATTCT
>DMYZ01000098.1 GCA_003483565.1 Prevotella sp. | reverse complement strand
AGGTGAGCCTTTGCCTTTTAAAGAAGAAGCTCTTATCGCTCAACATTTTGAAAAAGACTTTCCGCATAATCAAAAATTCCTTTCTTTGTTGATAAAAAAGAAATATAAGTTCACACCATATTTGGACTTAACGAGTCCAAATTATGTAGTAAAAGAAATAAATGCAGGTATATTAGGTGGTAGCAATATCTCTTTCTTCCAAGAATATACCGAGTACATTTTCAATTTTTTGAAAGAAAATAGTGATAAAATATATAGCCTATATAGCAAGCAGGAAATTACTGCTGTAAATACTATTATAGAACAATGCTTTTTTTATAATTTAGCTTCAAAATTAAATATTCATATAAGTACTCTTTTTCCTGATAACTATGTCAGTGATTGCTATAAACAACTTGTTTCGTTTAGGCATATGAAAGGCAACAACTATATTCATCCGGTGGGTTATTATAAATCAAACCCCTATATTGGTGAGCGAATTTCGGAAACGCTTATGACCGAGTTTCCTACATATTTCAATCGGTATTTGTATTACAAGAATGATATATTGTCCTTAATAAATAAGGTAGATAATAAGAATGTTGCGTTTAAGTTTGAGGGAGGACGATACGCTCAAAAAGTGCGGGATAATGAATTATTGATACAGAATATTCGAAAATATGTCCTTCTAAGTAGGATAGTTGAAAAAAACGACTATCTAAAAATTAATCCTTATGCATGGACTGAAAAAGCTAACCAAGAAGTATATTTGATAAGACCAAGTATTTTATCAACGCCTGAAGATGTTAAGCATATAAAAATAAGACTTGGGGTCATAGGTGATTTTTTTAACAGCCTTATTTCAAATTTTGGAAATGAAATTATAAGTGTAAACAAAATAATCAAAGAGTTTAATGATTTATCTGCTCAAAAGAAAATCATGGCTGCTATTCAGCAGTTAGTAAATATACGTGCACTTGTATTATTAGAGGCGGATGCTGAAAAGCCTGCAACGAGTAAGCTAACAATTTGATTCATATTCATTTTAACTTATTACAATGGAGAAGAATTTATCAAATTCTAATGACAAAGAAAGGTATGCCTTAGATGCAGACATTCTTTTGTCTTCAGAAATGGAAGAAATTGAAGGTGGAGCAGAAAATTCCTGTTCTTCTTGTAAATTTCTTTGTTATTCTGATTTAATTTAATTAATTACAACAAAAACGGAGAGTTTGGTTTTCAAATAGAACCAAACTCTTTTAAAAAAAAATTATGAAAGTAACTTTTAATAGGTTATATTTTCTAAAACCTGATGAAGGTCGTGCTTTAATCATGTCAGCACAAAACGGTAGAGATGACCTAATGCCTATAGATGAAACATTTGAAACAATAATACATCCATTGTTTGCGATGATTTTCTCATTTTGTGATGGTCGTGAAGTTAATGCAATTGTTAATGATGTTTCTGCATTATTACATACGAAGGTAGATAAGGTAAGAAAATTTATAGAGCAATTGACAGATAATAAAAGTTTTATCCAAATAAAACATCCCGTTGGTCTTTCTACTTTCCCTCCATATACATTATGTTCGTGCGACTCGTCAACAGTGGCTTCTCCTAGATTTTCTTGGAAGCAGTATACATATAGTTCTGTTGATCTAAGGCAAAAACGTCATTATACACCATCATCTATAACCTTGATGGTTAATAATGTTTGTTATACGAATTGTTATTATTGTTACGTAGATAAACGAATAAAGAAGCATTGTTCCTTGTCATTTAATAATATAAAAAGGATTATAACAGAAGCACGAAGCCTTAATGTTCGCTCCTTCGATGTTATAGGAGGAGAGTTCTTTCTTTATGACCATTGGTTTGAACTGTTAGAAGAATTATACAAGAATGGCTTTAACCCATATATATCTACAAAAATTCCTATAGATGATTCTATTATATCAAAATTAGTTTCCTTAAAAGTACCTGACATTCAAATATCCCTAGATTCTCTTATTGATAATCATCTTAAACAATCCCTTTCTGTAGGTTCTTTTTATATTCAAGCTATCTCAAATAGCATAAAAAAATTATCTGAATCTGGAATTAAGATTTACATACACACAGTATTATCTCAGAAAACAGAAACAGTAGATGATTTACACTCAATATATGACCTTATAAGGGATTTACACAATATAGCCGAATGGAAGATAGATAAAGCAGGCAAGTCGCTCTATACTAAAGAAAGCTATTGTAACATAGAAGTACATAAAAATTCTTATGCTAAAATATATGAATATATAAATAAATTAAAATATTCAGCAAAGTTTCCTATTAGGTTACCCCGCCCTTCTGTACCAACTCAGTTGCCAATGAATAATGGAGATTTTTTTGAACGTGGACTATGTAGTGGAAATTATAATTCTCTATTTATTTTACCTGATGGAAATGTAACAATGTGTGAAGAATTGTATTGGAATAAAAAATTTCTTCTAGGGAATGTTCAAGAGAATACTCTTCTTGAAATATGGAACTCGGAAAAAGCCCATTCTTTGTTTTATATTCCTCAAGAGGCATTTCCTGATGATTCTTTCTGTAGTAAATGTCCTGATTTCGATAAATGTCGCTCAGTAAGGCAGGTCTGTTATAAAGAGATTATCAAACAATATGGTAGTGATAAATGGTATTACCCAGATGTAAATTGTCCCAAAAAGTATTGTAAACAATGCGAATAATTCAAAGTTTTTGGTCAAAACCATATTTTTCAGAAAAGAGAAAAGGAGGCTGTATTGGAGGATGGTCTCATCCTTTGTTCTTTTACATGAGTTGGGCATTAAGCTGTCTTTCTCTTCGAAAATTTTATACGGACGTAGAATTGTATACAGATGAAGCGGGGAAAAGACTTCTTATTGATACACTTCGTCTTCCATATACAAAAGTTCATGTATTGTTGGATGAGTTAAATGACTATGATATTGACTTGTGGGCTATTGGGAAAATGTTTACCTATAAATTACAGACTAAACCGTTTTTACATGTGGATGGAGACGTTTACATTTGGAAGGCTTTTCCTACAGAGGTAGAAGACGCATCACTAGTAGCACAAAATCTAGAGAAAAATTATCCATACAATATAAAGTTCATAAAAGAGGCAAAATCAACATTAGCTTACATTCCGAGCCAAATAATAGATTGTAATACCTCTAATGAAATAAATGCAGGAATCTTAGGTGGAACAGATATGTCTTTTTTTGAGACATACACACAAA
>DMYZ01000193.1:2224-2815 GCA_003483565.1 Prevotella sp. | reverse complement strand
GCATGAATGCCAATTAACTGGGTGAAAGCTGCTGAGGTAATCAGAATAAGAAAAATAAAACTAATAAAATTCTTACTAATGGTTTTCTTATTGACGTAGCGGGCTCCGATTTTTTTCAGAAGCGGGCGGACAATAAAAAACATTATGAAAATATACATAATAGAACATGCAATGGCATACAATGAACTGACTAGTGTCCCAGCCTTAGCTATCGCTATGACCACTGCCAGGAGGCACCACGCTGTTACATCATCATTTGCTGCTGATGCTATTGCCAACGCTCCCAATGGCGTATGTGTCAGTCCTTTTTCTTGAATGATCCTGGCTAAAACGGGAAAAGCTGTGATGCTCATAGAAATGCCTATAAATAAGGCAAAGGGGATAAACTCAGTATTGGCATTAGCATATTTTTTATAAACAAATAGGGATGCGATAATACCCAGGAAAAACGGTGCCAGAATTCCTGCATGACTGATGACCAGCGTCTCATTAATTTTGTTTTTTAAAACTTTGAAATCCACTTCCAGTCCAATCACAAACATAAATAATATTAGTCCTATTTCACTGAGCAATTGAATGTTGACCAAAGAT
>DMYZ01000193.1:0-1998 GCA_003483565.1 Prevotella sp. | reverse complement strand
TTACATATAAAGAGAATGATAATTATCTGAATAAGCAGCAACATTGAAGATGTTGCAAAATTTTCCTCTAAGGTATGGACAAATGTAATCAGAGGAGATGAAGCTACTTTCATATCGCCGTTTGAGGGATATAAATATATGCCGCTATTTAATCCAATAAAAATCAGCAGACCAAAGATCAGCAGCATAATAATATAAATAGAAAAATCTTTCTGATTTTTTGTCATGTTGTATATGGTGTAAGGTTATTGCTTCTACAAAGTTACTATATTTTTAGTATATCTTTAATTTAAATACTGAAATTCAAGAATATTTAACATTAGTTTTGATGATTCTTTTCATTTTGATTTTATCAGTGATCAGCATTCTTTATGATAGAATCGATATTATAATATTCTTATGTTTTTGCAATAATAGGAAATGCTTTCATTTTGGAAAATTTTGATCCTAATGAATTTCAAGGAAATATATATATAAAAAGAGTATGAAAGAAGAAATTATTGCCTAACTTTGTGGCATTATGAAATATCTGTTTACTGTTGTTTTCCTTTTTGTCCTTCCGGTATTCCATGCCGGAGCACAGTCCCTGGATTCTCGCTTTATAGATGAGAGAACCATGAAAGGGGACTTGATGCAGATGCTGGCTGAATTTTCGCGGTATGTAAAAGCTGATTATCAGGATATCGACTCTGAATACGGATGCTTCCGTGGTGAGAATACGATGGGAAGTGATGAGCGCGGAGTCCGGACAAATGCAGACTTGTCTATGGTCTGTGCCTTTCTTTGCAGATATGGCAATCCCGGCGCACGTCTTCCTGCCGGTGTAACGTGGAATGACCTGAATACGATGGCCCGTAAAAGTCTGGATTTTACCGTTGCAACTCATAAAGCCGTGCATCTCCGTACTTGTGCTGACGGACGTTATTGGGGATCTCTGGGCAAGGATGACTATACCTGGGAAAGTTCCCTTTGGTCCTTGTCCGTAGCTTATTCCGCCTTCTTTCAGTGGAAAAAATTGTCGGAAACAGAACGGGAGAATGTCTACAGGCTGTTGAAGGCGGAATGCAATTATGAACTTGAACGGAATATTCCGACCGGATATATCGGGGATACAAAAGCCGAGGAGAACGGCTGGGAAACGGATGTTCTGGCTGTAACGCTGGGACTCTTCCCGCATGATGCCCTGGCACAACGCTGGTTTCAGCGTATGCGTGAATTTGCCGTTAACAGTTATTCCCATCCCTCCGATACCTCCCCTTTGTATCGTGGACAGAATCTGTATCCCGACTATACCTTGCAGAATCATGATTTCTTTCATACCAGTTATCAGAATGTAGTGATCCAGGAACTTGGCGAGGCCGCCCTGGCTTTGAAATTGTTCCGGGGAGATGGACGATGGAGGACAGACGACTTGTTCCATAATTGTGACCAGGTGACTTCACGGGTCCTTGACTGGCTTTCCCTTCCTGATGGAGAGCAGGCTATGCCGAATGGAAATGACTGGAGCCTGTTTCTTTATGATCAGATCACCAGCTATTCTGTCATGGCATGCATGCGGCACAATGCCGATGCACTGATGCTTGAAAATCAGGCCTTTAAACAGATCAGAGCACGACAGCAGACAACGAAGGACGGCTCCTGGCTGCTGAGGCCCGACGTGGGAGCCCGTAGAATGGGGGTGGAAGCCCACCGGGTGATGATGACCTGGCTGATGCATGAATATTATCCGACGCGCAAAATGACGCCTTCGACATGGACGGATTTTCTCGAAAGGCACAAGACGGCCAGACTCTTCAAATGCCAGAATGTGGTGCGTGCAGCCTCCAAAGACCGTTTCACCTGTTTCTCGTGGAGTCAGGGAAAACAGAGCTATACGGGCTATATCGCTCCGTTTAACCTCAGGGATAATAACCTTGTCGTGCCGTTCAGGGAATATAACACCGGAAACTTCCTGGGTTTCTATACCGTGGAGAATTGCAGGACAAATGCCCGTCCTGT
>DMYZ01000251.1 GCA_003483565.1 Prevotella sp. | reverse complement strand
GGTATCTATGCCCGTGTGCTGTTTGCTCTCAACCTGGAGAATGACATAAAACTTATTGCCGGTGCCGACCCGTTGGGAAGGGATTTGCAGGATATGGAATTATTAAAGTAACTCTCGAGCAGCCCCTAAAAGGGGGAGCGTTATAACAACATGGAGAAGATATATGTATATGCCGACTTTGATTTCCTTGACGAGAGGGAACTGATAGGTGAACTTTCATACGAGCGTGTGAGGGGCAATGATCATTTTGCCTTCGAATTTTCGCGCGAATGGTTGAAAGGGCATGGCGACATCATCCTCAGTGGTGATGTGATGAATGTGCGTGGTCCTCAGCATCCTCGTGAGGGAAATGGCGTGTTTGCTTTTGTGAAGGATTCTTTTCCTGACAGATGGGGACGACTGTTGCTCAACCGTCGTGAGCGTATAGCGGCAAAGGAGGAAGGCAGACCTGTGCGCCAACTTAGCAATCTCGACTACCTTGTAGGGATTGAGGATTTGACTCGCATGGGTGGTATCAGATATAGCAAGGAGGAAAATGGTGACTTCATTAATGCAGAGAAGAAATACAGCGTGCCGCCATTAGAAAGCCTTCGTGCTTTGTGCGATGCCTGTCTTGAGATAGAAACGGCTGAGGAACGCAATGAACTGCCCGAACAGCGTTGGCTCGACCAACTGGTGGATCCGGGTTCGTCGCTCGGTGGTGCTCGTCCTAAAGCCAATGTCGTGGATATCTATGGAAAGCTCTTTGTGGCAAAGTTTCCTTCCAAGAAGGATCTCGACGACACTGAACTGATAGAGCATTTTGCGCATATCATGGCTCGCAAGGCTGGCATCAATGTGGCCGAAACTCGCGTAATACCAATCAATAAGAATCGCCATCTGCTCTTGTCGGAGCGTTTCGACAGAACTCCAGATGGCAAGCGCCGACACTTCGCATCGTCGATGTCGCTTCTTGGTCTCAGTGATGGTGACGGAGCCGTTACTGGCAACGGTTATCTCAACATTGTGGACTTCATCCTTCAGGGATGCACAGATGTAAAGCAGAACCTCCGAGAACTCTATCGTCGTGTGGCTTTCAATGTGCTTTTCGGCAATACCGATGACCACTTCCGCAACCACGGATTCATCCTCACACCGAAGGGCTGGACGCTTTCTCCTGCCTACGACATCAATCCTTCCACCCAGACATATCAGTGTCTGCTCATTAATGAGAACACCGAAAACTCTGACGTCAATGTCTTACAGGATTCCTGCGAGAGTTATATGCTCGATTCCACGGAAGCCTCTGATATTATCTTCCAGGTGAAGGATACCATCCGTGATTGGCAAAGAATTGCTACGGAGAATCAAATTCCCCTAAGGATTCTCCAGCCATATGCAGAGAGATGGAAATGCTAGAGCGGCTCAAAGAACAATTGTAAAAAATAAGAGTATTACAAATTCATCCGAAGCTGTCGCATATTATAGTTTATTTCGCTTTATATTGTTTGTTCAAGAAAGATCATAATCTTTGTTTTGAAGCCGTTTTAACAATTCTTGTGCTATTGGTTTTACTTCGTCGATGATGTCAGAACATAATTTCCTGGGAATATGTACATTGTTACCAGCGTCTATAAAATCTTTATCAGTAGGATTTGATTTAAAGCTTACTGTTGTCGCATGATTGCCTAAAGGACTGTCGTGGGTCAGGTCGTAAGCTGGTGAGATCTTCCATCGCCCGTCTATATAAAGGAAAGAAAAGTTACGGGCATGATCATCATCATTTTCTGTATAATAATTGAATACCATCCTTCTGAATTGCTGTTCTACTTCCTGATGATCTTGTGTAATATAACCTGTCAAAGCAAGTAGTTCATTGTAGTCCATTTTAGGTGGATTGATTCCTTCGTCAAGAAGTCCGCTCGCTGTAACCATGTGAATACGTTCTCCATGAGATGAAATGTCAAAACGTTCTTCTCCGAAATATCGCCCGTTAAAGAGTTTGAATCGTGGAACTGTTATTCCGGCATCCTTGGCGGCTTTGTTGTATTGATATTCTATAATACCAGAGTCAATAGGGTCATAAGTGTGCCGGAATTTTATGATCCAGTTTCTCCCTTCTTGTTTCAACAGAATTTTTGGACGTACACCGCCGGAGTTTCCGCTTTCCACATAAAGTCTTCCCGCGTTGGTATCACTTTTCTCAGACAGAATATCCAAAGCTTCCTTTTGTATTTCGTCAAGATTGATGGATCTTTTGGGCATTGTCATTTTGTTGTCCGGGATATAGCACAAGGCTCCCATACCGGAAGAACCAACGATGCTTAACTTTTGCAGGGGATTAAGGGCTTGATATTTGATGCCATGTTTTTCCAGTTCCTTTTGCAACATATATACTCCAAATCCCCCCGGCATACAGTCCTCGAATACTCCGAAATTACCGTAAAAAGGAAGATATGGCGCTTCAAAAATATCTGCCTTTAAAGGGAGTTTCAAAGGCGAGATGGAAAATCCTGTGGACAACCAGTCCTTCCCATATTGGAATAGACAGGTGTTGTTTGTTCCCATGGTCATCAGGCCCACTAATTTGTTATGGTACATTACCTTTAGTGACTCAGTCTCTTTCATCGGTTCCTCGTTTTCTGTTTTTGTTTTTGTTGATTTTTACCATGTCATCAAGACTTTGGTATTTAGGTTTGTCCATGATTTCCATAAGTTCCTTTGCATATCCCAAAGCACGTCCTATTTTGGCAAAACCGGATAATGATATTTCGCCTGTATGTTCAAACCGCTGTATGGTGGATAAGGGTACTCCACTTGTCTCTGCCAAAGTTTTTTGAGACATGTTTTTTTCCAGTCTGCGTAACTTGCAGTTTCCAGACAGTCTTTTCTGTATGTCCCTTGTTGAAATTGGTTCAAATAGATACATATTTAATAAGTATAATAGTAGTTGCTATCTTGATTTTATTATTATAACAATTAATATATTAGTTATTGCAAATATAATTAAATTACTTGAAACCAGCAAATTTAGTTGTACTTTTTATCAATAACTTTTGACTTATTTATCCGTAAAAATGTTAGAAGTGATGAGAACTCTGGAGTTAATGTTACATTCTGATTACGCTATGATGAAAAAATTAGCTTATGTTCTCAAATATTCATATATTTGTATATCTTTGATATAAAAAATAGTTTTTTCTAAATAAGTTTCAAACATTTTTATTTACCTTTGCAGGCATAACAATTTAA
>DMYZ01000063.1:1342-2721 GCA_003483565.1 Prevotella sp. | reverse complement strand
GTTCTGGCCAGCAGTTACGAGAAGAGCCGTATGGGCCAGAGATAAGGGCAAATGCCGCTCATGTGGAACAGTATCTCCAAAGCGAGGTGGTCACTGGCACATGGATCACATAAAGCCGTTGATTGAATCACACGGAGATATTAGTTTTTGGAAAATGCCAAATCTGCAGACTCTTTGTAAGAGCTGCCATACAAAGAAAACATCTCAAGAAGCAACCGACCGTGCTCTTAAGAAGAAATTGGAAAAAGAACAAAAGAAATGACCACATTAGGATTAGTGTTTGTTGAAAACAAACTTTACGAATACTACAACGATATCAAAAACAAATATGCCTTGATTGATTTACAGAATGGTCAGCCTATTCGTAATTTTCCAATACTAGATAGTTTTGATATAACTCATGATAGGGAGATTTTCTGGATAAATCTCCCTATCAAATATTATGAGTTTCCTCAAAGTTGGAATGTGGATTTTGATGAATTCAAGAATGCAGCAAATTCTATACTAGAAGCCATTGTTGAGTTGAATATCAATACTATAGTGGATACTCATAAGCCTATAAGATTCGGGTTCAGAGATTTGGATACGACACTACTGATAAAACTCAGATTATAATATGAAAAATATTGCTGGACACCATAAAGGGCTAGTATGTTGTCATTATACAGAACATGAGGACAGTTAATGACAACAGACATACATGACGAAATATTAAGTGATCTAGGATCCAAGTTGGCAATGAAAAAGCCGATCAACATCTACGAGGTTGTTGGACTTGTTGATTTCACTGGTGATTATTTAAAGGTTCGAGATTGGTTGATCAATTCTAGGGTTTGTAATAAATCCGAATGGAAAAAAGCTGAAGAATACCAAAAGGCTGTAGATTTCCTAGGTAAGTATCCTGAATCTGCAACCGAATATTTGACACTATGGCTTGACAAGCACGGTATTGACATCGATTATAAGCGCAAGATATCAATCGACCAAAAGATTGACTATATGGGCTTGTCGGTTACTGATGCATTGGTTGATATCGAAAAAGAACTAGAAACTTCTAAAGAAATATCAAAACAAAAAGAACTAGAATCTAACAAGCGTCTTTATGAAAATATCGTTGCCTGTAAATCTATTTTCATCAATACTGATGATTTGAATAGAAAGATGCGTATTAAGGCCAAGGAATTGAACCTAAGGTTCAATCAGTTGGATATTGATGACGTTATTCAGGAATGGGTTAAAGAGCAACAGCCTGCTAGAAAGTTTGAAGTCTATAGCGGGATAATGTATGATAACGCTCCTACTATTACGGCAAAATCGAAGTCAGTATGGAAAGATCTGATAGAGAGCTGCTTCGATACATCTACTATTGATGCGGAAGT
>DMYZ01000063.1:0-1246 GCA_003483565.1 Prevotella sp. | reverse complement strand
CCGCAGGGTGTAGGTAAGACAACCTTTATGGAGAGGCTGGTTGACCCACTACATGAATTGAAAGCAAGCACCGACTTTGGTCAGGTCACTGACGATCGTAATATCGATCTCTGGGACAATTTTGTTCTAGTGTTGGACGAAATGGGTTATGCGAGTAAGGCAGACATCGAAAGCGTCAAGCACGTTATTACAAGTCCTACTTTGCTTCGTCGAATCATGCGTACCAACCATGCAATCTCTATTAAGCAGAATGCAACATTTATTGGTGCATCCAATAAAGAACTAGAACAGTTGATTCGAGACGAAACTGGTGTTCGACGATTTGTGGGTATTCGCTTCCAGAATAAGCCCAACTGGGAGAGAATGAACAGAGTAGATTTCACACTTCTCTGGCAATCCGTTGATGAAAGAGGACCAGATCCGATTGTACCTCACATTGAAATCATGCGTAAGATCCAAGAATCTTCTCGTGCAATGAGACCTTGTGAAGAATGGGTTCGTAACCTCAGCGATGCCTTTAAGAAGGTTGAGTTTGAGCATGAGAGTGATTGGTTCCGTCGTTATAAGGAATGGGAAAGAGATCATTACGATAAGTATCGTATGGATCTGAGCGAATGGCGTCTTGAGTTGAAACGACTCATCATGCATAGTGGTGGCAAATTCCCAATGGAGCAGAGTATATCTCCTACGGGTTGGAATTTCCGATTCCTCGGACGTCCTAAGAAGTCAGCAATTACCGCTTGACATTAATCGAACTCCTGTTAGAGTGGAATAAATTCTAACAGGAGTTCAACCATGATAAATCGTTCATTATCATTACTCGATAGTTCCGGTGATACGACTATCACCTGGGATGAAGATCGAGATGATGATATCAGGGCTGTAATTGAAAAGAAAATGGCCGAAGGTGTTAGGTTTTTCATTGTAAAGCCTAGATTTGGTGGCCTCGGCAAAAGTAAGACACAGATTACTTCTGTGGATGAAATTCAAAACAATACTGTATCAATTGAAGATGCCGACTTTATTGGTTTGATGTCATCTTCACCAAAAGGTATCGCGGCCATTCCAAGTAACCGTGATCAAACAGAAATTGTTGTCGTCAAGGCAGCAAAAACAGCAAGCGAAGTCGCTGTATCACATTCTGTCGGTATTAAACCTCTCGTTGGTGGATAATGGCTCTACCTCCTGAACTCCAATACATCGTAGAAGGTATGGTCATTCATCATGACCATACCGATGATGCTGG
>DMYZ01000303.1:6985-8042 GCA_003483565.1 Prevotella sp. | reverse complement strand
TTTTTTATATGTTAATATTTAATACTTTCTCAATAATAGGAGCCATATCATAGTATTTATATTCGGCAAGTCGCCCACCAAAAATTATGGCTTGCTCTTGACTCTTGGAAAAAGTTTGGTTCAGTTTATCGGCCTCTGCTTTATATTTATTAAAAAGAGCTGTGTTTTTTTCATCATTAATAGGGTAGTAAGGTTCCATACCATCCTGCCATTCCATAGAATATTCACGACTAATTACGGTCTTGGGATTGTCATAGACTGATTGTCCGAAACTTTCGAAATGTTTGTGTTCAATAACACGGGTATAAGGTATTTCAGCTTCTGTATAATTGATTACGGCGTTACCCTGATAATTTGGCATATTTTTTATTTCCGTATCAAAGCGGACCGTGCGGAAGTTGAGTTTTCCATACTTATAATTGAAGTATTCATCAATCTGGCCTGTATAGACCAAGTGATCTGCAATATTTTCCCAAATGCTTTTGAGGCCTCCCTGTAGGGGAAGCTTTATGCCGGCGTTTGCTAGTATTTCATAAAGTGAAGATAATCTCTTGCTGGTATTATTAACTTCTAAGGGCTCAAAAAAATCAATATCAGTTATAGTGTCAATATCCTTTAAGAGCCCGGCTGTCAGTTTGTTGTATCCTCCGATAGGGATGCCTTGGTAACAGTCATTAAAATAATTATTGTCAAAGACCAACCTTACGGGCAGGCGATTAATGATAAATGCAGGAAGATCTTTGCATTTACGGCCCCATTGCTTTTCTGTATAACCTTTGATGAGTCTTTCATAGATATCTTTTCCGATAAGAGTTAAAGCCTGTTCTTCAAGGTTGCGAGGGGTGTCAATACCATCCTTTTTCATACAATCGATAGCTTCTGCTTTCTGTTCGTCAATTTTGGCCTGGGCTTCATCAGGCGTTTTTACACCCCACATCTCGTGGAATGTGTTCATGTTAAAAGGCAAATTATAGAGTTGGCCTTTATAATTGGCTACAGGTGAGTTAGTGTAGCGGTTGAATTCCACTATGGAGTTAACGAAATCCCAAATTTTCTT
>DMYZ01000303.1:0-6704 GCA_003483565.1 Prevotella sp. | reverse complement strand
ATATTGCCTCCGAGCTGGGAGCGCTTGTCTAAGACCAGGCATGATTTACCAGCCTTGTGAGCACGATAGGCGAAAGTTGCTCCAAAAAGTCCGCTTCCGACAATGAGGTAATCATATTTTTTTATCATATACTCAAACTGTTTTTCTTCTTTTTGAATTCTTTAATTAGGCAATTGATACTTTTTATTCAGTATTAACTAAGTAATCATTATATATCGTGACCATACTTAGTCTAAATTGGCTTTGTTTTCTATGGTAAACATAGAATTTACAGTTAAGCATCCCAATGTAAGGAGAATAAAATATCTGGTCTTTCTCATTATTACCTATTTATATTTCTCTATTCAAGAGATGTGTCAAAATGCAAATGTACGGAAAAGTTGTGATTTGGAAAAAATGTTTTTCATTTTTTTCAATGAGATCATTCCTTTAAATAGAATTAACTTTGTACTTTTGTCGGGCATTATGAATTAATTATGCGATATTGGTAAATGAATGGTTTAAATTATGATCTACCTTGATATATTGCTTCTTTCTGTCGCTTTAGCGATGGATTGTTTTACGGTTAGTATTGTTAGTGGCGTTATTGTCAGACAGCGTAGATGGAGTGTTATCTTGAGAATGAGCTTGCTCTTTGGCTTGTTTCAGGCACTTATGCCTTTTCTTGGGTGGGCTTGTATAAAGCATTTTGCTCATTATGTTGAAGCTTACGATCATTGGATAGCATTCGGACTACTTGCCTTTTTGGGTATTCGCATGATTAAGGAATCTTTTGGGCCTGAAGAGAAACAGCATTTTGATCCAGCTCAACTTCGTACGCAATTGGTTCTGGCTGTTGCTACGAGTATAGATGCACTCGCTGTAGGTATTTCTTTTGCCTGTACAGGTTATACTACTTTCAGCCAGTTGGCTTTTCCGCTTTGGAGTATTGGCATTGTTTCTTTTCTCTTAGGTGTCATGGGGTATTTGCTTGGAATACATTTTGGCTGTGCCATTCGCAAACGCTTAAAACCGGAGTTGCTGGGAGGTGTCATCCTGATTTTTATCGGGGTAAAAATATTGCTGAATCATCTTTTTACATAATTTACTTTTGGAGTTAAGCCTTAAAGAATGGCCGGATCTATTTCTTGTTTTCTATTTTCTCTAATCTTCTTTTTGCTTCCGGTATAGAAGGACATAATTCCAAGGCCTTTTTATAGTTCTTGACAGCGGCATCTTTCATGCCTTCCTTTTCACATTCTTTTCCTAAAAGATTATATTCCGTTGCAAGTTTTTTCAGATAACGTTCCTTTTTGCTTTGTTCGTCCTTAAGTTTTTTATTTTCATATTTTAGCTCATTGATAATATTGAGTTTATTTCTGATCAGTCTTTTTACTGCAGGCTTTTCGATATCATAGCGGCTATGGATGGCAAGAAAAAAATAGTCCAGAGCTGTTTCCATATCTCCTTTATCAAAAGCCTTTACGGCATTATAATATTCTTGATCAGCTTTACTTTCTACTAAAGCGGTATTGATGATATTATAGTCATTATAGTTTTTGGCGAAATTTTTAATTTCGGGACGGACAAAAATTTCACTTCTTCGGATCGGTTCTTTGAGACTGATGCCCTCCAGACTTGTGCAGCGTGATAGGGCTACATAGGCCTGACCACCGGCAAAGACTCCTCCGGTAAAATCAATCTTTACCTGTTTGAAGGTAAGTCCCTGACTTTTATGAACGGTAATAGCCCAGGCAAGGCGGATTGGATATTGGATATATCTTCCGATTTCTTCTTCCTCTATTTTTTTTTCTGTATCATTGAATTTATACCGTGTGTTGCTCCATGCTGTTTTTTCTACAATAATATCTTGTCCGTCTTCTGTCTCTACATAAATTTTAATATTATCTTCATTGTTGTCTGCTTCATCATCTTCGTCAAAACCAATGACTTTTCCCAGTGTTCCATTGACATATTGATGGTCAATGTCATTTTTGATAAAGATTATCTGTGCGCCTGGCTTGAGATTAAGTTCGATAGGAGTAGGGAGACTACTGGCAGGAAATTCCCCTTCTATTCGTCCCTTGAAAAAGGTCGTCTCTCCATCAAGTTCTTTTAATTTTTTTTCATTGATATAATCTACGGTATCTCTTCTTGTAGACAGAGTAATAGCAAGGTTATAGTCATCATTTTCTATTGGTGCATTAACCCGGTTGTTGAGAAGTTCGAGATCCTTAGGAGCAATTTCACTGGTGCGGACGTGATCAAGGATGTTAATGAAAGCAGGATCTTGTTGGCGGTATACCTTGCGTAGTTCGATACTTACCAGCTGCATTTGCTGGAACATTTTGGCATTGAAAAAGAAGGCAGAACTATAGAACGGATTAAGAAGTCTGCGGTCTTCCTCTTTTACTACGGGTTCCAATTGATAAATATCACCTACAAGAAGTAATTGTTTTCCTCCAAAAGGTTCACGCATATTTCGGCTGTAAACTCTTAGTACTTTGTCAATAAAGTCTATAAGGTCAGCACGTACCATGCTTATCTCATCTATGATTATGAGTTCTACTTCTTTTATTAATTTCCGTTTCTCACCGTTATATTTAAGGGTATCTTTAATGTTACGGATACTGAACCGACTGTCATTAGGCAGGAGAGGATAGAAAGGAAGTTTAAAGAAACTATGCAGGGTGCTGCCCCCTGCATTGATGGCTGCTATGCCTGTCGGTGCAAGGATAATATGTTTCTTTTTGGTAGTTGCAGCTATATATCGTAAGAAAGTTGATTTGCCCGTACCCGCTTTTCCCGTAAGGAAAAGTGAGCGATGAGTAAATTGGATAATCTGCATGGCTTTTTGCAGTTCCGGATTGCTCAAGTCAATATTGTGAGTCGCAGATAGTATGTTATTTTTATTTGTTTGTTTTGCCATATATAAAGGAAAGAGGCATCCTGTAATAATGTTTACAGGATGCCTGAGTTATTATAGATTATCGAAATTTACTTCTTCTTCAGTAGTATGACTTTTTTTCTTTGTCTTCTTATCTGGTTTTGTATTGTTAGGAGGAATTGGAGTATTGTTGTTGTTATTTCCATTATCCATATCTTCATCCTTTCCAGGTTTAACAATCGGATTGCCATTTTCATCGAGTTCGATTTCCTCTGTCGTTGCTTGGGTTGTATCCCTTCTTACAATAGTATCTTTCTTTGCAGGTGGGGTGTAACTTGCGCAAACATACATATCGGATGTGATATCTTCATCATGTGGTTTATCAAACTTTCCATGGTATTTTTTGAAAGCCGGGTCTTGCAGTATTTTTTGTAAGAACATACCACAGATCGGCAAGGCCGTTCGTGACCCTTGTCCCAAAGCTGCCGTTCGGAAGTGGATGGATCGGTATTCACCTCCAACCCAGGCTCCAACGACCAAGTGAGGAGTTACTGACATATACCAGGCATCGGAATGGTTATTGGTTGTACCCGTCTTACCACCGAAATCAGTATCTGTGTAAGGTCTGATATATGCCCACATACCTTGGGATGTACCGCCCGGTTCTTTTAGACCCCCTTGAAGCATTTGCTGCATTAAGAACGCACTCTTGTAAGGAATGACTTGTTCTTCATCAGAAGGAGCTTTATAAACTTCATTGCCATCCTTGTCGACAATACGTGTAACGAGTACAGGAGCGTGATGCTTTCCATTGTTGGCAACACAGCAATATGCATTAACCATCTCCAGCAGATTCACGTCACTTGAGCCCAAGGCTAAAGAAGGTTCATCATCCAATGGACTCTTAATACCCATCTTCTGTGCAGTTTCAATGATTCGTTTAATACCTACTTCTTGTCCAAGCCGAACAGCAACAGAATTGATGCTCTTTGCAAAGGCACTCTTTAGAGGAACAGAATCACCGGAGAATGTCCCGTTGGCATTGCTTGGGGTCCAAGTCACCATTTCGTGCTTCTTCTTATCGTACACCTGCATAGATATATATTCATCTCTACGCTTATCGCATGGTGTAAGCCCCTGATTCATTGCTTCTGTGTAGACGAACAACTTGAATGTTGATCCTGGTTGCCGCTCAGCTGTAGCCTTGTCATATTTCCAATTCTTGAAATTGATGTCTCCAACCCAAGCTTTGACTGCTCCTGACTGCGGTTCCATAGCAAGCATGGCACAATGCATGAAGGATGTCATATATTTGATAGAGTCTTCCGAAGTCATCATTTTCGTAATGATTCCCTTATCATAATCGTAAAGTTTAACTGGGTGTACCCATTTCTTGTAATAGTAGGTTACTGAATCAGGATGGTTTGCATATTTTACAAGCAGAGCTTTATAGAAAGGTTGTCTTTCTGCTATCTGTTGAATGAAGTTAGGTATAGTATTCCCGTTTTGATCAATCCATGGTTCCCTTCCCATCCAGTTTGACTGTCGGTTTCTATTAATAGACCAATGACTGTCAAAATTCTGCTGAACGATCTTCATTTCTTTGTGGGCTGCATCCTCTGCATCTTTCTGCATCCGGGTATCAATGGTTGTATATATTTTTAGTCCACTTGTATAGAGATCATACCCGTTTTCTTTGCACCAGTCTTTCAGATAATCAGCAACAGCCTGACGGAAGTATAATGCTTGTCCATCATAGTTTTCTTCAATATTGAAGTCCAGTTTGATTGGAATTTGTGAAATGGAGTCACAGGCCGTTCTAGAGAGGTCACCATGTGTGACCAAATTGTTCAGTACCGTATTTCTGCGCGTAAGGCTGTTTTTGGGATTCGTGCGCGGGTTATAGTAACTTGTTGCTTTCAGCATACCTACTAATACAGCAGCCTGCTCGATAGACAGTTTCTTTGGGATTGTATTAAAATAGGTTTTTGCAGCTGTCTTGATACCGTATGCCCCCGATCCAAAGTCTACGGTGTTGGCATACATCGTAATGATTTCTTTTTTACTGTAGACTGTTTCTAGTTTGGTTGCAATAATCCATTCCTTGCTTTTTATAATAAGGATGCGAAGTCCCGGGATTTTTCCTATCAGACCTGTAGAATATTGTGAACGGACGCGGAACATATTTTTAGCCAGCTGTTGTGTAATCGTAGACGCTCCACGACTGTCATGATGGAGGAGTGCATCCTTTGCAGCAGCAAATACACCGATAGGATCGATGCCAAAGTGCTTGTAAAATCTCTCATCCTCTGTGTCAATTAATTCCTTAAAGAAATAAGGATTAATTTCTTCATATTTTACTGGAGTACGGTTTTGGTTGAAATATTTACCAATGAGCTTACCATCGGCACTATATATTTCAGAAGCTGCATTCGTTTCTGGATCGAGTATACCGGAGAAATAGCCAGGGCTGCGGCCGAAGAGCCACAGAAAATTAACGTCTACTGCTCCTAGATAAAGGAAAAAAGCTACAATCATGGAAATGAATGCTATAACCGATTTGGTATACCAAGCTCTTCCTTTGTATAGGTTTTTGTACCATGGCCAAAAGGCTTTTATCTTCACCCATGCCCATCGTAAAAATCGTTTTAATTTATCAAACATAATATGTTGTTTTCTTTTACTTGCAAATTTAGTTAATAATTCGTTATTTAGATATTGCTATCAATATAATTTATGATTTCTTTACTGTTTTCCGGATTAAACCATTTTATTTCATTATCTTTTTTGAACCATGTTAGTTGCTTGCGCATATATTTTCTTGTGTTACTTTGTATTTTGAAAATGGCTTCGTCACGTGTTGTCTTTCCATCAAAATATTCGAAGAGTTCTTTGTATCCCACTGTATTTAAGGCATTCAGTCCTTTTTGTGGATATACACGGCGTGCCTCTTCTTCCATGCCATGATCCATCATTTGCAGCACACGGTTGTTTATGTTTGCATAGAGTCGTTCCCGATCCATATTTAATCCAATTTTAAGAATATGGAACGGCCGCTTTTTGATAGCATGTTTTCTGAAAGAGGTATATGATTTTCCTGTCATATAGCAGATTTCCAAAGCATGGACGACTCTTCGGGGGTTGCTTCTGTCCACTATCGCCCAATGCTCAGGATCTAATTTATGGAGTTCTTCCACTAAGATCGGAAGACCTTCCCTGGAAAGTTTTTCTTTCAGTGTGTTACGGGTATTGTCATCAACGGTCGGAATATCGTCAATGCCTTTACATACCGCGTCAATGTACATCATAGAGCCTCCTGAAAGTAAGACCTGTTCGTGTTTCTGAAAAAGTTTTGTAAGAAGATTCATCACATCTTCCTCATACATGGATGCACTATAGTAATCCTGGATATGATGATTCCCTACAAAATAATGTTTTATACGTTGTTGCTGCTCTACAGTGGGGGCTGCTGTACCGATAGGCAGTTCTGCAAATATCTGTCTTGAATCCGCATTAATGATGGGAGTGTGCAGATGTTCTGCCAGTTGAAGGCAAAGCTCTGTCTTGCCGACAGCTGTTGGTCCAAGGACAACAACAAGTGTTTTCACTGTTAATGAATTATACCACGTTTTGAAGCGGAAACGAAGTCAATGATGTACTGTATCTCGGGAGTGATTTTTATCGTCTTTTTAATTTGTTCGATTCCGTCTTTGATTAAGCCACTTGAGTACAGAATACGATAGGCTTCATGGATGTTTTCTATCAGTTCATTGCTGAAACCGTGTCGGCGAAGCCCAACAAGATTAACACCAGCATAGCGTGTTGGTTCTTTCCCCGC
>DMYZ01000300.1 GCA_003483565.1 Prevotella sp. | reverse complement strand
TAGATTCCGATGTTGTCCGTGACTGGATAGGAGATATGATGGATAAAGGAAACAATGCAACTTCAATCAATCGTAGGCTGAGTGCATTGCGTTCCTTTTATCGTTTTGCCCTCACTCGAAAATTGGTAGAGTCAGATCCTGTACATCGGATTACAGGCCCTAAAAAGGGAAAGCCTTTGCCTCAATTTCTTAAAGAGAGTGAAATGAATTCACTCCTTGATTCTGCTATGTGGAAGCATGACTATAATGATGTACGCGCGCGTACTATTATTATAGTGTTCTACGAGACGGGAATCAGACTTTCGGAACTTCTGGGTCTTGATGACGGAGATGTTAGCTTTCTGAATCAAGAACTGAAAGTTACGGGCAAACGTAATAAACAGCGTATTATTCCTTTTGGTAATGAATTAGGTGCGGCATTGAAAGATTATATTAATCTTCGAAACCGTAGTGTCGAAAAGTCATCAACGGCCTTGTTCCTTACGGAAAAGGGAGGCCGAATGACTTCCAATGAGGTGAGATACCTGGTGCATAAAAACCTTTCAAGAGTTTGTACGCTGAAAAAACGCTCGCCACATGTTTTGCGACATACTTTTGCCACAACGATGCTGAACCATAATGCCGGACTGGAAAGTTTGAGAAAACTGCTGGGGCATGCAAGTCTTTCTACAACAGAGATTTACACGCATACAACTTTTGAGCAGTTAAAACGTATATACATGAATGCCCATCCTCGGGCTTAACCCTTAAAAGAAAGTAACTATGGAAGTTAAAATTCAATCGATTCATTTCGATGCTACTGAAAAATTACAGGCGTTTATTGAAAAAAAAGTCGCCAAGTTAGAAAAAACTTACGAAGATATTCAGAAAGTAGAAGTACAGTTGAAAATTGTAAAACCAGCTACTGCTTTAAATAAAGAAATTGCTATAACTGTGGCAGTGCCGGGAAGTTCTTTTCATGTAGAAAAAATCTATGACTCTTTTGAAAAGGGTGTTGATGAAGGTGTTGATGCTCTAAAGGTTCAATTGACTAAGTTTAAAGAAAAACAGAGAAATCATTAAAAAAAACTTAGAAAAATTTTGGCTATTCAAAATAAAGCCGTACCTTTGCAGCCGTTTCACAACAATATATAGTCGGTGACTAACGAAACGGCTGTAAGTTTGCCTCTTTAGCTCAGTTGGCCAGAGCACGTGATTTGTAATCTCGGGGTCGTTGGTTCGAATCCGACAAGAGGCTCGAAAAGGTTGTGAAAATTCGGGTAGTTTCCAGAGTGGCCAAATGGGGCAGACTGTAAATCTGCTGCTTCTAGCTTCGGTGGTTCGAATCCATCACTACCCACAGGAAGAGCTCTGCGGAAATAGCTCAGTTGATAGAGCACTAGCCTTCCAAGCTGGGGGTCGCGGGTTTGAGTCCCGTTTTCCGCTCTAAGTTTGCTGTAATAGCTCAGTGGTAGAGCACTTCCTTGGTAAGGAAGAGGTCCTGAGTTCAACTCTCAGTTACAGCTCGCTTTCAGATCTAATTTTTTTTAGTGACGAAAAAGGACTAATTGATAATTCATTTATATAAATAAAAAGTTTAAGCTATGGCTAAGGAAGAATTCGTGCGTACTAAACCGCATGTAAACATTGGTACTATCGGTCACGTTGACCATGGTAAAACTACTCTGACTGCAGCTATCTCTAAGGTTCT
The DNA here is from genome assembly GCA_003483565.1 of Prevotella sp. GTDB lineage: Bacteria > Bacteroidota > Bacteroidia > Bacteroidales > Bacteroidaceae > Prevotella. Next base: position 5,722 of record DMYZ01000300.1, on the reverse strand, counting down.
GCACGAGAAGCTCGGTACAGGTGAGGATGTTAAGTCTTTCGATCAGATCGATAATGCACCTGAAGAGAAAGAGCGTGGTATTACTATTAATACTGCACATATTGAATATGAAACAACAAATCGTCATTATGCACACGTAGACTGCCCGGGACACGCTGACTATGTAAAGAACATGGTTACAGGTGCTGCTCAGATGGATGGCGCTATTTTGGTAGTTGCTGCTACTGATGGTCCTATGCCTCAGACTCGTGAGCATGTTTTGTTGGCTCGTCAGGTAAACGTACCTCGTTTGGTCGTGTTCCTGAATAAGTGCGATATGGTTGACGATGAGGAAATGCTTGAACTCGTTGAGATGGAAGTTCGTGAAATCCTTGATCAGTATGGATATGAGGAAGATACTCCTATTATTCGTGGTTCTGCCCTCGGTGCTTTGAATGGTGTCGAAAAATGGGTTGACAGTGTAGTTAAGTTGATGGATACCGTTGATGAATGGATTCAGGAACCTACACGTGACCTTGATAAGCCTTTCTTGATGCCAGTTGAGGATGTTTTCTCTATTACTGGTCGTGGTACTGTAGCTACAGGCCGTATTGAAACTGGTCGTTGCAAGGTTGGCGATGAAGTTCAGCTTCTTGGTCTTGGTGAAGATAAGAAATCAACTATTACTGGTGTAGAAATGTTCCGTAAGACTTTGTCTGAAGGTGAGGCTGGTGATAACGTAGGTTTGCTTCTTCGTGGTATTGATAAGGAAGAGGTTAAGCGTGGTATGGTTGTTGTACACCCAGGAGCTATTACTCCTCATGATCATTTCAAGGCATCTATCTATGTATTGAAGAAAGAAGAAGGTGGCCGTCATACTCCATTTGGCAATCATTACCGTCCTCAGTTCTATCTCCGTACAATGGATTGTACTGGTGAGATCAAACTTCCTGAAGGAGTTGAAATGGTTATGCCAGGTGACAACGTAGAAATTGAGGTTAACTTGATTTATCGTGTTGCTTTGAATGAAGGACTTCGTTTCGCTATCCGTGAAGGTGGCCGTACAGTAGGTTCTGGTCAGATTACTGCAATCCTTGAGGATCTCCCTGAAGGCTGGCAGAATGAAAAGAAGTAATATTACTTTTTAATATAATCTCCGCATTCTTTGTGGGTGCGGAGATATACTTACGGGTTTAGCTCAGTTGGTAGAGCACTGGTCTCCAAAACCAGGTGTCGAGAGTTCGAGCCTTTCAACCCGTGCTTAAAGAAGATAATATGTTTAAGAAAATAGTAAATTATTGCAAGGCATGTTACGATGAACTTGCGCATAAGACTACTTGGCCGACTCGTGCCGAATTGACACATAGTGCGATGGTTGTATTATCTGCTTCCCTTATCATCGCGCTTGTTGTATTCGCAATGGATTCTGTTTTCAGATTCGTTATGAATGGTCTTTATTCATTTGGTAACTAAAAAAGGACAATGGCAGAAACAATTAACAAATGGTATGTTCTCCAAGCTGTTAGCGGTAAGGAGGCTAAGGTAAAAGAATACATTGAAGCTGAGATGAAACACAATGATTTTCTTGCTTTGCATGTCTCTCAAATCCTAATACCTACTGTTAAGCAAGCAACTTTGCGAAACGGAAAAAGAGTAGTCAAGGAGAAAGTAAGTCTTCCTGGCTATGTTTTTGTTGAAGCTGATCTTAAAGGTGATGTTGCTCATACTTTAAGGTTCGTGCCTAATGTGTTAGGTTTCCTTGGAGGTCTTGATAATCCTGCTCCTGTTCCTCAGTCTGAAATAAACCGTATGCTCGGCACAGCTGATGAAACAGAACTTGAAGAGAATATGGATGTTCCTTATTCTGTTGATGAGACTGTAAAGGTTATCGATGGTCCGTTTAGTGGTTTTAGTGGTGTTGTCGAAGAGGTAGACTCCCAGAAGCATAAACTAAAAGTCATGGTGAAGATTTTCGGTCGTAAAACTCCTTTGGAGCTTAGTTTTATGCAAGTAGAAAAAGAATAATACACTGTTACGAATGTAGTATTCTTTTATAAAATCAATTTTTAATTATAACAAGAAATGGCTAAAGAAGTTGCTGGATTAATCAAATTACAGATTAAAGGTGGCGCTGCGAATCCTTCACCTCCAGTTGGACCTGCTCTAGGTTCTAAGGGTATCAATATTATGGGATTTTGCAAGGAATTCAACGCCCGTACCCAGGATAAAGCAGGTAAGGTATTACCAGTTGTTATCACTTACTATACTGATAAGTCATTTGATTTCGTTATCAAAACTCCTCCTGCAGCAGTTCAGTTGAAGGAAGCAGCAAAGGTAAAAAGCGGATCAGGTCAGCCTAATCGTCAGAAAGTGGCTACTATTACCTGGGATCAGGTAAAGTCTATTGCTGAAGATAAGATGAAGGACTTGAACTGTTTTACAGTGGAATCAGCTATGAGACTTATCGCCGGTACAGCAAGAAGTATGGGTATCACTGTAAAAGGGGATTTCCCTGGTAAATAATTTAAACTTCAATTAGAAAAATGAGTAAACTGACAAAAAATCAAAAATCAGTAGCTGATAAGGTTGAAGCAGGGAAAGCATACTCTTTGGAGGAAGCTTCAAAGTTAGTTAAGGGTATTACTACAACTAAGTTCGATGCTTCTTTGGATATTGACGTACGCTTGGGCGTAGATCCACGTAAAGCTAACCAAATGGTTCGCGGCGTTGTTTCTCTCCCTAACGGAACAGGTAAAACTGTTCGTGTTCTTGCGCTCTGCACACCTGATCAGGAAGAGGCTGCTAAAGCCGCTGGTGCTGATTATGCAGGTCTTGACGAATATATTGATAAGATCAAAGGGGGATGGCTCGATATTGATGTCATCATCACGATGCCGTCTTGTATGGGTAAGGTTGGTCCTTTGGGTCGATTCCTCGGTCCTCGAGGTTTAATGCCTAATCCTAAGAGCGGTACTGTAACAATGGATGTTGCTAAGGCAGTAAAGGAAGTTAAACAAGGTAAAATTGATTTCAAGGTAGACAAGGCTGGTATTATTCATACTTCTATCGGTAAGGTTTCTATGACCGCTGAGCAGATTTATGGTAATGCTAAGGAATTCCTTAATACCGTGATCAAATTGAAACCAGCTGCCGCTAAAGGTACATACATCAAGAGTATCTTTATTTCTAGCACTATGAGTAAGGGTATCAAAATTGATCCTAAATCAGTTGAATCACTCTAAAAGTTTTGTAAAATGAAGAAAGAAGTTAAAGATACTATTATTGTAGATTTAGGAGAAAAATTAAAGGAGTATCCTCATTTCTATTTGATTGATGTCACTGGTCTGAACGCAGAAGCTACTAGCAAGTTCCGTCGTAGCTGCTTCAAGAAAGAAGTTAAGATGGTTGTTGTGAAAAATACTCTTCTGCATAAGGCTTTGGAAGCAGCAGATGCTGACTTCACTCCTATTTATGAAAGTCTTACAGGTAATACTGCTGTGCTTTTTACACAGACAGCTAACGTTCCTGCTAAACTTTTGAAGGAATATAAGAAGGAAGGCGTGCCTGCTTTAAAGGCTGCTTTCGTCGAAGAGGAATTCTACGTTGGTGCTGATAAATTAGAAGAATTGGCTGCACTTAAGAGCAAAAATGAACTTATTGCAGACGTTATCTCCTTGCTTCAGTCTCCTGCAAAGAATGTTATTTCTTCCCTTCAATCAGGCGCAAACACTATTCATGGTGTGCTTAAGACTTTGGGCGAGCGTCCAGAATAATTTAAAGTCACAGTTTTTTATTACAGTATAAACAAAATTAAAATTTTAGAATAAAATGGCAGACGTAAAAGCTATTGCAGAAGAATTAGTAAATCTTACTGTTAAAGAAGTTAATGAGTTGGCAACAGTCCTTAAGGATGAGTATGGTATTGAGCCTGCTGCTGCAGCTGTTGCTGTAGCTGCCGGTCCTGCAGCTGCTGGTGCTGCTGCTGAGGAGAAGACATCTTTTGATGTCGTTCTGGCTGAAGTTGGCGCTACTAAGCTTCAGGTCGTAAAGGCTGTTAAAGAAGCTTGTGGTCTTGGCTTGAAGGAAGCTAAGGATCTTGTTGACAAGTGCCCAGCTACTCTGAAAGAGGGTGTCGCTAAGGATGAAGCTGAGAATCTGAAGAAGACTATCGAAGCTGCTGGTGCAAAGGTTGAGCTGAAGTAATCGAACTTAACACTTTTTATAGATATGGTTAGAATCCTCCAGGTAGGTGGGTTCTAGCCTTTTTGTGTCTCATATATTTAGATTATTAATACCGTTTAAATCTTCTAATGGCAACAAAACTTATAAATAACAGATTGAATTTTGCCAGCGTACATAATCCTTATCCATATCCAGATTTTCTTGATGTGCAGTTGAGGTCTTTTCGTGACTTCTTACAGTTGGATACTCCGCCTGAGAAACGCAAGAATGACGGTCTCTATAAGGTTTTCGCTGAGAATTTCCCTATAACCGATACAAGGAATAATTTTGTTCTTGAGTTTCTGGATTATTATATAGATCCGCCTCGTTACACTATTGATGAGTGTCTTGAGCGTGGACTTACTTATAGTGTACCTTTAAAGGCTAAGATGAAACTGTACTGTACTGATCCTGATCACGAGGACTTTGGTACATTTATTCAGGATGTGTTTTTAGGCACGATTCCTTACATGACAAAGAATGGTACATTTGTTATCAATGGTGCAGAACGTGTTGTCGTTGCTCAGTTGCATCGTTCTCCGGGTGTGTTCTTTGGCCAGGGAGTCCATGCTAATGGTACTGTCTTATATTCAGCACGTATTATTCCTTTTAAAGGGAGCTGGATAGAATTTGCTACAGACATTAACAATGTTATGTATGCTTATATTGACCGTAAGAAAAAGTTGCCTGTGACAACGCTGTTACGCGCGATGGGTTTCGAACAGGACAAAGATATTCTTAAGATTTTTGATCTTGCTGAGGAAGTAAAGGTTAATAAGAAAAATCTGAAGGCTGCTGTTGGAAGAAAGCTTGCTGCCAGAGTCTTGAAGAGCTGGAATGAGGATTTTGTTGATGAGGATACCGGCGAGGTCGTTTCTATAGAGCGCAATGAAGTAATTATGGAGCGTGAAACTGAAATTACCGAGGATAATATTGAAGATATCCTAGACAGTGGTGCTTCTATGATCTTGCTTCATAAGGATGAAGAGGCTGCTAATAAATATACTATCATCTTTAATACTTTGGCGAAGGATCCAAGTAACTCTGAAAAAGAAGCCGTTACTTATATCTATCGTCAGTTGCGTAATGCAGATCCTGCAGATGATGCAAGTGCCCGAGAGGTGTTCCAAAATTTGTTCTTCTCTGACAAACGTTATGATTTGGGTGAAGTAGGACGTTATCGTATTGATAAAAAACTTGGTCTGGATACGGATATGGATACTCGAGTCCTGACGAAAGAAGATATTATAGCTATTATTAAATACTTGATAAAGCTAGTTAATTCTCAGGCTACTGTAGATGATATTGACCATTTGTCTAATCGACGTGTCCGCACGGTCGGTGAGCAACTTGCTAATCAATTTTCTATTGGTCTGGCTCGTATGAGCCGTACTATTCGTGAACGTATGAATGTCCGGGATAATGAGGTTTTCACTCCGACAGATTTGATAAATGCTAAAACTATTTCTAGCGTTATTAATTCTTTCTTCGGTACAAATCCGTTGTCTCAGTTTATGGATCA
>DMYZ01000026.1 GCA_003483565.1 Prevotella sp. | reverse complement strand
TCTTCACGCTGCGGTCTCCGTCATAGCCAAAGACAATTGGACACTTGGGGAAAATCGACTGAAGGCCGTTACTGTCTGTACCCCTGAGGAACATGCAGGGATAGTCGTGTAGATCGGTCTCGGAAACCAGAATCTTGTAACCCTTGTCTGTCTCGAGTAAAACTGGAAGATAGCACATGGCATCCGACGGTTTGTAGTTGGCCGTATTGATATGCACGTAAGGATTCTCATAGGAAGTCTTGAAACTATTAGTTTGTGCAGATATCATCTGGCAGTCGGAGGGAAGGCCAATATAGAATTTTTCATCCATTACACTTACAGAATCTTTCTTGCTGAGGAGGAAACGATAGGCTATTCCATTATCATAGACACGGAATTCCACGGCATAGTCACCGGCAAAATTCAAGTATAGCCAGTTGTAACTGTTCTTGATAATGGCATTATTCAATGGAATCTCCCTGCGGATGCTCTCATTGACCACTCCCCTGCTGGTATGTTTCAGCTTGGGATTATTTTCCCCCAAGGTCCGGTCGGCGAGCGTCATTCCCAATAAGCAGTCTCTCAGGACAATATTCTTGTCACTCAGCACATTATAGACGATACTCTTGTTTAAGCAGATCCTTACCTTAAGTCTGCCGTCTGGCGAAGAAATTTCTACATTCCTAGCCTGAACTCTACAGAAAAGACATAAAACAAAAAATAATGCCCAAATAAATATTTTATTCATAATACTCATACGAATTTTAAAACACAATTCATAATATATTTATTTCTAAGTATTTACAATATATCTGATGAAATTTTTAGCCAAATTTACATTTTTCTACTCTTCATTACTCTGTCAATAGCTTTTGCCCATAGTAATCCCAAAACTTTGGCTCCGTATGCATTGGGATGCAGATAATATGTCCCCTGTTTGCCTTCTTGAGGCTTGTAATATTTAGAGGGATTCTTTTTGAACATCGAGAAGCCTGTTTTGTCGCCATTAAAGACGTATTCTGTATTCTCTCTCACTATCTGATCAATAATAGGGAAATAAGTCTGGAGACGTTGGAGTCCGTCTTTCAGGTAAACGGCACCGTTCTGTGTATTCTCACTATACCATAAGGGATAATTTAGCATGAAAACAGCTAAAGGAAATGCGGAATGTAAACTATCGATTATGGTTTGTATATTATGTTTAAACATTGCTGCTTCCACAGGAGATCCATTTGTTCCTTTAGAAGGACTATCATTTGTGCCTAGGCTAATAGAGAAAATTAGTTGATAACCCTTTTGATTGATTTTTGATGCCAAGTTCATTACCCTAACAAAGGCTTTGCTGCCAGGCTGGAAGTCATTGGAGTTGTATCCGCTAATACCGCAATTAATCGATTTTACATCATAACCAAGTGTTTGCAAATAAGATGTTGCAGCCATAGGCGGGGTCACCTTTAGATAAGTCGCCTCTGTGATGCTATTTCCTATGAATACCAAACTTAGCTTCTGTGGAAATAATATTGCCGAAACTGATTCTTTATCTCTTGCTAAAATCACATTAACTGAGAAAAAGCAACAAAGATATAACAAAATTGATGAAATAAGTTTATTCATTTTCTTAAGATTATTTAAGAGCAATAATATAAAAGAAGTTTACTTACATTATATTAACTTTAATCCGATTAAGACATGTCAAAATTCTTTTAATGAACATCCAAAATACATTCATCTCTCGTTTTTTTCTAATTGTGCCAAGTCAGCCATTAACTCAACACAGGCACTTTGCTGCAGCATCTCCCAACTGGTTTGTAATTGTTCACCACTTAAATCACCATCATTCAACAAATTGGTATCCTTGTTTCTACAGTTACTTAACCATGCATGTTTCATTGTCTTTTGCAGCGCATCTAAATAAGTACGATTATTGTCTATGTCATACAACGCTAAATAGCCCCTGAACATCACTGCATTAAACCAGCAACTACCTGGAGATAAAATGCGGAAGTCATCATTTAATATATTTGAATGAAAAGACGTAAACCACCTATCATAAGCTGACTGAGCAATCTCCTGAGCATCGGTCAAATATTTACTCTCTTTCGTAATTTTATAGAGCAAGGCTGCTGCCTCCATCGGTTCTCCAGAATTATAAGAATATTTGCTCGTCGAAATTTTCATATCAGGATCAATATTATCCCAGTATAAATGATCAATCGGATCTTGAAGATAGTTCTGTAACCATGCATATAATTCTTTTGCTTTGTTCAGATACAAACTATCTCCTGTAGCCATAAAAAGCCGGCAACCTAGAACGGCAGTAGGAGCAGTTGAACAAGTATGCTTAGCTGGAGTCGGGGACGGATATTCTTTCCATAAAATACCACCTCCACAAGTTGACGTATTTCCTTTCATCAAATAGTTCCAAACCAACTTGGCTTTTTCCAGATACCTGTCATTTTTAGTCAAATTATACCATTTGATCATATCCAAACCAATCCATGCATTATCATCATAATATCGCTCATTACCAGAAGCGGGATAAACAGCATAAGCAGCTATCCCATTATCATTTGTAATGAAGCTGTTGATTCCATCAAACATAGTATTATCATAAGCCTGAAGGTCATCTCCATACTGACTATTTGATGTAGCTTCTCGCATAGACAAAAATGCAGCAAGTCCTCCACCCTGACCCCAGACAACGGCATCCCCATTCCAATATCCATCAGATATCGGGTATGCCCCATGCCACCTCAAAGCTCCGGATATACTCCAATATAATTTAAAGAAAGAATTCCAAAGAGTATCAGCCCGTGATAAGAAAAATGTTGTTTGATCAGATGCAGTTTTCAATGCCCATTCGGAGAATTGCGTCTGATCTCCGCCATTATTCTTCCTTACTTCCAATTTATAATAAGAATAATAAGAAGCATTCGGAATAGTATAAGTTTTTGTTTCCAAACGAAGAGGAAAAGAATCTATTCTGTTATCCAGTGAAATCCATTTAATGCTGTCAGCCGAACCATACAAAGTCCAAAACGCTGGATCATTACGGCTAGATCCATCTGAAGAAGCAAGCGAATAATGATCAACAAGTTCGCTTTGATCCCCTCTCCATATCAAATAAAATTGGTTATGGAAAGTAGAGAACTTCGTTTTCACGTTATGGTCCAGTAATTTATCCACTTCTTGTCCAGCTGGAGAATCAGAGTATTCTGAAGTAATGATCCCCCCAGAGGGCATATTTTGAGTATTACTTCCGATCCTTACTGAATAAGTAGAAGGAAGCTCTTTTACGAATGACCCAATCTNNGAATAAGTGGAATTTCCGTTTTTTAATGATAAATCTCTATTGTTTGGGGAGCAGGATAATAAAATAACAATAATAAAAAACAGGAAACAATCCGCCTTGAATCTGTTGTGAATTACTGGTATATATTTATAATTTCTAT
>DMYZ01000148.1 GCA_003483565.1 Prevotella sp. | reverse complement strand
GAGATATAGCAATTTCTATACTTTTGTGTTCTTCAGATGGAGGAATAAAAAGGCCATTAGTTTTCAAAGCATCAATTCCGATTCCTATTTCTGCAGGTGCACTCTCAAAACCTTTCGGAGGGAACGCAAATCCATGAGGCTCATCAAGCTTAACCAAATTTCCTTTCTCATCAAGAAGTGTATCCATAGCGGGATTAAAATCAAGACGCCCCGCAATAGCCAGCGCTGTTGTCATTTCTGGACTACCGATAAATGCATAAGTATTTGGATTCTGATCAGCACGACGACGAAAGTTTCTATTAAAAGAAGTGACAATAGTATTCTTGCGAGTCTCATTATCTATATGCCGTTTCCACTGACCGATACAAGGTCCACAAGCATTTGTCATAATAATAGCACCTATTTTTTTAAAATCATCAAGTATCCCGTCACGCTCTGCTGTATAGCGGATCTGTTCGCTGCCTGGATTAATAATCAACTGAGCCCTAACAGGAATATGCTTTTGATATGCCTGACGAGCTATAGAAGCTGCACGGGCAAGATCCTGATAGCTGGAATTAGTACAACTCCCGACCAATCCGACCTCAACCTTCATCGGGTAATCATTAGCTGCTCCCTGAGCTCTCATATGAGAAATCGGAGTTGCTGCATCTGGAGTAAAAGGGCCATTAAGATGCGGTTCAACTTCATTAAGATTTATTTCTATGATTTTATCAAAGAACATCTTTGGATTTGCATAAACTTCATCATCAGCACGCAATTCTTTGGCATTAGCCTCTGCCATAGAAGCTACTTCCTGGCGATCAGTCCTACACAAATATTCATCAGTATTATCATCAAAAGGAAAGATAGAACAAGTTGCACCAAGTTCTGCACCCATATTACAAATAGTAGCTCTGCCTGTAGCAGAGATATGATGTAATCCCTCTCCGAAATATTCAAAGACGGCATTAGTTCCACCTTTTACCGTCAACATTCCCAGTATTTCCAAAATGACATCCTTAGGACTGGCCCATCCTGTAAGATTGCCAGTGAGATGGACACCTATAAGTTTTGGCATCTTAAGTTCCCAAGGTTGGCCAGTAAGGACATCGACAGCATCAGCTCCTCCAACCCCGACAGCGACCATACCTAATCCTCCAGCATTAGGAGTATGAGAATCTGTGCCAACCATCATTCCACCCGGAAAGGCATAATTTTCAAGAACGACCTGATGAATAATGCCAGCACCGGGTGCCCAAAAACCTATGTGATATCTCTGCGATACTGAACGAAGAAAATCGTATACTTCCTTATTTGCATTACAAGCTATAGAAAGATCTTTGTCTGCACCAAAGTCTGCACGAATAAGATGATCACAATGCACACTAGCCGGTACTGCAACCTTATCTTTCCCCGCATTCATAAACTGAAGAAGAGCCATCTGAGCAGTAGCATCCTGCATAGCAACACGATTTGGGCGAAAATCTACATAAGTTTCTCCCCTCTTAAATGGTTTTATACTATCAGGATCATATAGATGAGAATAAAGTACTTTTTCTGTATAGGTCAGCGGTCTACACAACATATTCTTAGCTTTCTTCACATTGTCAGAATAAGAAGTATAAAAACTTCTAAGCATATCAATATCCAATATCATCTTTGTTCTCCTTTAGTGTTATATAATATGTATTTGCAAATATACAAATTAAATTTCAATTTGTTACAAAATATAGTATACTATTTAACAAATTGATATTCATTTTATCATAAATACATATATTTGCCTTTTTTATATGCATATTTTTCCATATTATCATTATTAAGTTATATTATATACAATTTGTTGAAAATAAAAAGAGCAGCAAGATCACTCTCTTGCTACTCTTTTCTCATCATTTTATATGGTAAAGTTTCTAACTCTAAAAGTCTATTTCATTTTTAGTGGACAATTTGGAAGTCTAGAAATGAAAGTTTACATCCACCCCAAACTGAAATGGATTCCCCTTCTGAGCAAAATAATTATTTGAACCTGTAGCAGAACTATTAAAAGCAAAGGTATTATACTTACTGTTCGTAAGATTACGCCCCCAAAGGCTCAATGTCATAAAACCAAAATCAGCATCTGCATGGGCTCCAAGAACAGCATACAGCTTTTGATAGTAAGTGTTAGCTTCATCCCAATAGGTTTTGCCTTGCGCGCAAACATTAGCTCCAACAATAATACGGTGAAGTCCTGTAGAAGCAATATTAAAGCAATAATCAGCATGGGAAGAAATTGAAGACAACGGAGCATAAGGTACATGCTTACCTTTATAATCAACAACTGTAGTTATGCCGTTAGCAACAACGCTGTCTGTATAATTTTGGAATACAGCCCGGGTATAACTATAGGTAATTCCCCAGTTTAAATGATTATTCAAAGAACTGCCCCGAAGAGTAGCCTCTACACCAGCGCTATGGCTTTTACCAGCATTAACCATCATTCGGCCAAAGCCATATCGTGATGACATCACAGACAACTGCTGGTTGCGTATCTGCATGTAATATGCAGCAATATCCAGGTGAATGCTATTGCTGAAAAGGTTAAGATGAGTTCCTACTTCATAATTCCAAATCGTCTCTGGTTTGTAAGTAATCGTCTTGGCTATATTTTCATAATCTGCTTCAGTATGAGGCACATTATAACTAGATCTCTGAGCATTAGAACGATTAGCATCAAGTTCTGTCTGAAGAACATCACTAAACATCTGAATATTATATCCACCAGCACGATAACCTTTGCTTACAGATGCATAAACATTAGAGTTATTCTTATCCAAAGTATAGTTAAGACCAAATTTAGGCAACAATTGATTAAAATCATCGTGGATACGATTAGCAACAGCAGAAGTAAGCATATTATCAACAGTCATGCCCATAGCAACGACTTTCATGCCCATAGTAGCTGCAGCATCATAGTTTAGCTTAGTATGAAGATAATCATAACGCAAGCCAAAAGTTGCAGTAAGACGCTTGGTAATATCAAAATTGCTTTCATGATAGAATGCCAGATTATATTGTGGAGTACGATATAGACCAGGAGCCTCCATATCATGGACATTTACCTGCACACCATTAGCTACACTGGAAGGCATACCTGCTGCTATCATTGCATCAACCATAGAGGTACGAATAGCATTCCCTATCATATCTGTCATCCCCTTGTCAAAATAAACAGGAGCTTGAGTTTTCAGCCACTGTGCTGAGAAAAAAGTGCCAAGAGTCCAATGCCAGAATCCACCAACACCATGGTTACTCTTGAAAGAAAAGTCTTGAGTAAAGGCATTTTGGAATTGACGCTGTTCTAATTTCATATAATCTACAGGTAAATAGTCCTGATCCATAAGCATATAGTCCTTGAGGTACTGATAGCTGGAAGCAGAGGTAAAGTCAAAAGCATTTGCCTTAAAAATTATATTAAGTCCTGTATTTAATATATTCCGACGATAATTGCTTTGCAAATTAGTCGACGGTGAGGATGTTTCATTTGTCTCTACATTGAGTATTCCGTATGGAAAACCATTCTGGCGAACATACTGATAGTCTGTAATAAAATCATAAGTCAAGCGATTAGTCGGACGATACATCAGTCGAAATCTGCCTCCGGCTTCATTAAACTGGTCCGCACGCTGTCCTGTCGTAATATTCTTAAAGAATCCATTTTGTCCATCATAGAAACCGCCGAAGGAAAAAGCAAACTTATCGTTAATTTTTTGATAAGTAGTAGCTTCTACATTACGCCAGAAATGTGAACCCCATCCAAGATACATATCTGTCCCTTGATAATTAAATGGATTTTTACTATAGATACGAATTAATCCTCCTTCTGTATTTTGTCCGTAAAGGACACCTTGTGGTCCACGCAATACATCTACGCGGTCTATATCATAAAAATGAAAGTTAAAGGCCGATTTGTTTAGAATGGGCATATCATCGACATATATACCTACAGCAGGTGAATTAACACGGCTGCCAATACCACGCACATAAACAGAAGAAGTCAATCGACTTCCATACTCCGGCATTGTAAAAGATGGAATAAAATTGGAAAGCTCCCTAAGATCGCGAAGGCCCAAAGCTGTAAGTTCTGCATGACTCACACTCGTGCTGCTCAATGGCTGTTGGCGAAGACGAAACACTTCTTTTGGCTGAGAGACAACTGTAACTTCCTCTATATCATG
>DMYZ01000037.1 GCA_003483565.1 Prevotella sp. | reverse complement strand
AAAGGGATAGTGGCTGGAGTTATGCATGGGTGCCTATCTGTGGCCCGATTTTCGGTGCCATTCTTGCTGCCGGTATAGGTTATTTATGGCACTTTTGCTAAAGAAATTACTAGGTCCCATAAAATAATCTAACTGAAGTTTCCCACTCTTATGAAAGTCCTCAGTTAAGAGACTATCACAAGAATAACTTATCTGGCAGCTTCCTGTATATATTCATTTCTTTTTCCTACTATGAAGATGTGGTATAAACTTAACATTTGGAAAAGAAAATAAAAATATCATGAAATAGTAACAATTGATTTCTTAATCCCATGAAAAAAATATAACACATACCTATATAATATTAAAAATAACAAATGAGATAAAGAAAATAGATATAGAATTCTAACTCAAATTTCACAAATCTTATGAAAGGAAAAAACAACATCAAGATAATACAATATGGAATTCTAGCCACATTGGTATTATTCTTCATTAACTGGAGTGCATCCGGATGCACTTCTTCTGACAAAGGTGATAGTGGAAGTACCGGGAAAGATGATACGACAATTTCCACTATTCCTGATAAGGCAGGAATGACTATAAAAGGAAAAGTTACGTGTAGTGGTAAAGGAATAAAGGGAGTAGAAGTTTCGGATGGTATAGAAGTTACCCAAACTGATGACAATGGCATATACTACTTAAAATCAAATAAAAAGTATGGTTACGTCTTCATTTCTATTCCTTCCGGCTATGAAGTGCCTATTTCAAATAAGAATACGCCTATCTTTTTCAAACATCTTACATCTGATTCATCTAATGTTGAAGAAAAAGATTTTACATTAAATAAAACGGATAATAGCAAACATGCAATAATTGCCATGACCGACTTTCATCTTTGCAATAGAAGTGGACTTGACGATCAGGGACAATTCGACAAAGTTGCTGCAGATATTAACTTAACAATTGTTTCTCTCCAAGATCAAGGATATAAAGTCTATGGTATTAGCATGGGAGATGAAAGCTGGGATTTGTATTGGTATTCCAACAATTTCAACATTACCGCCGCCATGGATAAAATGCAAGAAATAAATTGTCCACTCTTTCATTGTCTCGGCAATCATGATAATGATCCTTATTATGCTGATGACTGGATGTCAGAACAAACCTTCATAAAGAATTTTCCGGCCTACTACTCATTCAATGTTGGTGATAACCATTACATTGTACTTGATGACGTAAAATATATCAACAATGGAGCCTCTATTGGAACGATTGGTGATAGAAGTTTTGATGCTACGATCATTGACGAGGAAATGTCCTGGCTGAAAAAAGACCTGAGTCTGATTACAGATAAAAATCAGCGTATTATCGTGGCCATGCATGTACCTCTCTATGATCAGCCTGACGTATCCAAAGGACAGCAGACTAATGAATATCGGCTTGACGACTATTCCGATTTCATTAGCGCCTTCAATGGCTTTACCGACGTACATCTGCTTACTGGTCACACCCATGACAATTACAATGTAGATGTACTCGGCAATATCCAGGAACACAACACAGCGGGTATCTGCGCTACCTGGTGGTGGACCAACAACCTGACCAGCAACAAGCAACACATCTGTCGCGACGGCTCACCGGGAGGATATAGTGTCTATTTGAACGATGGACCTAATATGAATTGGTATTACAAAGGATGCAATTACGATAAAGCTTACCAGTTCAGAGCCTATGATTTGAATCAGGTTTATATCGAGGATATGGGAAGTACTCCTTCTGTTTACAATAAATATGTACATGGTTATGGAACTAAAAGTACAGACAATAAAATCCTCATCAACGTTTGGAACTACAATAAGAACTGGAAGGTCGAGGCCATCGAAAACGGTAAGTCACTTGCTGTAACTCGTATAGCAACCTACGACCCGCTCCACATCCTCTGCTATGACATGCAGCGCTACTATCAGGGCAATACTCCAACATCTGATTTCGTCACCATCAAGACCGACCACATGTTTGAATGTACGGCCTCCAGCGCCACTTCGACTGTAACAATTAAAGTAACGGATGAGTTCGGGAATGTATATACAGAAAACATGTCTCGCCCAAAAGCATTTAGCATGAATATGAAATAACCTAAAAAGAGTAAATGAGATAAACCTAAAAACAACAAGATTATGAAGAATCAAGGAAGATACAGAAAAACTGCCTTGCTAACCCTTTCTCTCATGATTGCGGCAAGTGTATCAGGACAAAATGTCAAGATCACTGGCAAAGTATTTGATACTGATGCTACCACTCCGTTAATCGGAGTCACAGTCATGCAGAAAGGTGAAAAGGCAGGAGCTGTCACCGACTTGGATGGTAATTTTACCATTAATGTCGAAGGTGGTAATCCAGTAATAACATTCTCGTACTTGGGCTACAAGACTACAACGGTACCCGTCGGCAAGAAAAAGGTCATCAATGTCATTTTGGAGCCTTCTACCAAGAACCTGAATGAGGTTGTGGTCACGGCACTGGGTATTAAACGTGAGGAAAAGTCTTTGGGATACTCTGTTACTAAGATCGGTAACGATGAGTTGACCAAAAGCGTAACGGGTAACTGGTTGGATCAAATGAATGGTAAGGTCGCCGGCTTGAATCTCCAACAGGCTGGAACGGGCCCTCTGAGTACCATGCGCGTCACCCTTCGAGGTGACCACTCTTTGAACCATGGCAATAGTGGTGCACTATTCGTTGTTGATGGTGTACCTATTCAATCGGGTACTGTTGCTACCGGTAGTGGTAGCACATACGCAAATTCAGACGCCC
>DMYZ01000069.1 GCA_003483565.1 Prevotella sp. | reverse complement strand
CGGTCGTCATCAACATAATGATAAATAGTTCCAGAAGCATTACTTCCTCCCCCAACACAAGCTATAAGATAATCAGGATAATCACGCCCGATTTTTTCCTGCAACTGAGTTTTGATCTCTTTGCTTATAATGCTCTGCATCTTAGCTACAATATCAGGATATGGATGAGGTCCCATAGTGCTGCCCACAATATAGAAAGTATCCTCTGGATGGCAACACCAGTCACGGATAGCTGCAGAACAAGCATCACTCAATGTCATATTACCGGTAGTAACCGGATGGACCTTAGCACCTAACATCTTCATTCGCTCTACGTTGGTATGCTGACGCTCCACATCCGTTTTGCCCATAAAGATCTCACACTGGATATTCATCAAAGCGCAGACCGTAGCTGTTGCCACACCATGCTGTCCGGCTCCTGTCTCAGCAATGACCCGTGTCTTACCCATTTTCTTTGCCATCAAGATCTGACCAACAGTATTATTAATTTTATGAGCACCGGTATGATTAAGATCCTCGCGCTTCAAATATAGCTGACAGCCATACTTTTCACTCATACGCCTGGCAAAATAAAGAGGCGAAGGACGACCAACATAATCCTTAAGCAGGGCATAATATTCATTCTGAAATTCCTTGGAATCGATGATAGACTGATACTGATCCTGCAGATCATGTACACATTTATATAATATCTCTGGGACATAGGCACCACCAAACTGTCCGAAAAATCCTTTATTATCAACTTTCATTTTATATTACGCTGCATACTTTTGCAATTTCACTGCTCCATGCAGACTTTTTTTATTGTTAATAATCTTATTTATTGTTTCAATTGCATCTATTAAACTCATTTGCGAAGGGCTTCAAAAAGTCCATCAAGTGCCTTATCGGTATCCTTAGTTTCATTGAGTAATGATACGAACTTACTTCCGATAATTGCTCCTGCAGCATTATCTTGGGCACTCTTCAGAGTCTGCTTGTTACTGATGCCAAAACCAATCATACGGGGATTATTAAGGTTCATAGCATTGATATGATTGAAATAGGCAACCTTTGATTCATCGAAATTGCTCTGTGCCCCTGTGATACTTGCGGAACTCACCATATAAATAAAACCATCGGTATGATCATCAATAAAGCGAATGCGCTCTTCACTGGTTTCCGGAGTAATCATCATTATAACACGAATGTCATAGCGATCTGCTATTGGTTTGACGACTTTCATATAATCATCAAAAGGAAGATCCGGAATAATCGTTCCTGAGACACCACTGTCCACACAACTTCTGAAAAATTTCTCAACACCATAGTGCATAATCGGATTAAGATAGCCCATCATAACCAATGGAAGACTGATCTCATCTTTAATAGATTTCAATTGAGCAAAGAGTTTCCTTACGGTCATGCCATTGTGGAGGGCTATCGTTCCGGCAGATTGGATGACAGGGCCATCAGCAAGGGGATCACTAAAGGGAATTCCTACTTCGATCATATCTATGCCACGCCGTTCCATGGTTTTAATGACCTCACCAGTGCCCTCAAAAGTTGGACAACCTGCACAAAAATACAGAGACAACAACTTGCGGTCACCGCGATTCTGAAAAAGTTGATTAATTTTGTTCATATCCTTTATGCTTTTACTTCCTTTATAAATTTTTTCAGTTTATCTGCATCCTTCACGGCCGGTTCTATTTCAAACTTGCTATTGACATCAATGCCAATACACTTGTCATGATGGAAAGAGCGTACACGCTCTGCATCTTCCAAACCAATACCACCACTCAATAAGAATGGAGTATTACCTTTATAATGATCAAGGACCGACCAGTCAAAATTCTGTCCACTACCTCCTATCGTTGAACATTTTGTATCAAAAAGAAAGAGATCTACATGTCCTTCATATTCCTTATACCGATCTACATCTTCTATTCCTGCTATAGATATAGCCTTAATCACACGAATACCTGGGTGAATGTCAGGATCTAATGTCCTGCGAAGATTATCTATCATCACCGGAGATTCCTGACCATGCAACTGAACATAATCCAAATTGTAATTATACACTCTGGTAACAATATTCTGCGGCATATCATCAACAAAAACTCCTACTCGCTTAATCCGTTTTGGAAAGACATATGATGGTTTTCCATCCTGACGAATTGCTATATCAAGGCGCTCCGGACTATAATCAGGAATAATACCGGCACTGCTGGAAATCATCTGTACATAACGAGGACTCTTCGGAGAGAAAATAAATCCCATCATATCTATATCCAGTTGAGCTATGTTACGGATATTATCAGCATCACGCATTCCACATACTTTGATTTTCATATTCTCTTATTGATCTAATTATTTAAATCTGCAATAAAATGACGGAGTGCCAACCCTGGATCCGCTTCTTTCATAAAATATTCACCCATTAAAAATCCACGGAAGCCAATATTGCGAAGTTCCCTGACCGTGTCTGGATTACTGATTCCACTTTCACTGACTTTACATACATCTTTTGGTAGCTGTTCTGCAAGACGAAAGCTATTATTTATATCAGTAACAAAGGTTCCCAAATTTCTATTATTTATACCATAAAGATCAGGTTCCAATTCTGCATATTCGAAATCACGCTCATTATGCATTTCCAAAAGAACTTCCATCCCCAAATCGTGTGCTATCTTCAATAAATGTGCACATTCTTCTT
>DMYZ01000158.1 GCA_003483565.1 Prevotella sp. | reverse complement strand
ACAACTCGATGTTTGTAACTTGCTGTATTTCATTTTGTTACAACTGAAATTAGAATTAAAAAATGAGTTGATGAGAAAGAAGAATTTCCTATAGTAAGGGGAAATCCTTCTTTCTGTTTTAGAATAGTTCGAGCTGTTGATAGGGCGCATTCGGCTTTTTTTCTTTCTTACAAATAAAAATTTGGATGTCAGCAAATTGTTTATCAGTAATACAAAGGATGCCAATATTACCATATTCGGGGAGTAATGATTTAACCCTTTTTACATGGACTTGAGCATTTTCCATACTTGCACAATGACGTACATAAATGGAGAATTGAAACATAGTAAAACCATCTCCCATAATTTCCTTACGGAATTTGGCAGCAGCTTTTCGCTCCTTAATTGTATCTGTTGGCAAGTCATAGAAAACCAGCACCCACATGACTCTATATTTATTAAGTCGACTAATCAAGGGAAAGTAGGGTAAGATATTTTTCTTATTTCACCTGTAAAGCATTTGGCTAGACTTGCTGTAGTCTGTCCAACGGCAATCATGAGAGGACTTTTTTTATTACCTATTTTTACGTCTACTATAGGGATATTCAGCAAATCGCGTTTTAGATTGGTATTCAACTTGTCTGGAATTTCTTGCTTGGACATAATATCAATGACGGCCTTGTCTACAAAGGGTCTGTAAGGTTCCATGATATCGTCTGCAAGGCAAAAGGCATTGTACTTATTATGATGGTGAATCCCCATAACTGGCAACAAACCACTGATGACTAGTGACCTTGCAACAGTCGCACGAAGAATGGCATAGCCATAATTCAATAAATTATTTGGAGGGTCGCCCTCTTGACCCCTAATAAAATCAGGCTTCCCTTTAAATATATTTTTCCAATAGTATACAGCTGCACGAGCCTCATAATTATCACTGTCTCCACTTTTTACATCTCTTGCCCATGCATACATACAGGCTACTGATTTGGGAGATTGAGTAGAAAGAAGGTAGGCTTGGTTTTCGATCTTAGCCTTCACGGTCTGTTGCCAAAGTTGCTTGAGTAGTGAAGTTGACGCATTGAGTTGGTTTCTGAATCGTTCGTTTTGAGTCGTATTACCTTGGAGTGGCAATAATAGTCCAGTAGGCATACGCTTTTCATTGCAAGTAACTAAAGCTGCAGAATTGTCCAGCAGGGAAGATATTGCATTAAGGGTGATTGTAATTTCTTTATTATCCAATACAACCACTCCGATATCTTCAATAGGTGTGGTTCGGACGGCTTGTTCTTTGAGTATATTTGGCAAATCTTTTTGCTTTTCTATTTCTGGAAGTTTAATAACCAATTGGTGGTTACGTAGTGCAAGATAGGCTGGATTACCAAAATATAATGTCTTCTTAATCATAGCATCGTGATTTAAAGAATGTCCCCTAATCTGTTGACATTGATTTTAATACAAGATCGTTTTATCATTACTCCATTGATAGATTTTTCCATCTTATTTAATGGACTGAATTCTTTTTTATCTTCAATTGTAGTTGCAACATTACAGGGGATAAAAAAACTTTGTTTTCCAGAGGAAGATACCATTTTGTAAATACGATCTTTACACAAATGGTTTTTGTCAACGTGTTCTCCTTCTTCAGGTAAGTAAACAAGGTCATTGGGCGATAATGTAAATAACAATTTTGATCCGTCTTCTTTTCGTTGAGGTGCTATGTCTTCAAGATTCTTTAAGTGTTCTACTGCTATATTGAAAGGAATACTATCATAGGTTCGATTGCCTTCTTCATCTTCATAAATGGCAAAGAAAAGATTTGTGCCTTTGTCAGCTTCCACATATTTCTTGTCTTTTGAACCCCGAATTCCAATATTGAATTTATTTCCTAGAGCTTCGTATTTTCTTACTTTCAATATGGGTTTATGGGCTTTCCCTTGATTTAGTTCCTTAAGGTGAAGGTTCATATCCTGTAAACCTTCGGGAGAAAAGGCTTTCTCTGGATGTTCTTTGCCGTTTGCATCATTGTATTTCTTTAAATGACTAGAGAGAATATTACGCACTCCACTGTCAGTAATGGAATTAATCGCTTTTTGGTCAAAGCTGGCATCAATATTTATACGAGTTGCTGCCCATTTGGCTTCTTGGGGAAGAGTGTATATCTCAAGTTTTGAAAAATCATAATCCTCTATGATATATTTCCTATCCTTGAAATATTTGAGTATAGTTTTTTCATCATAATGACTATATGACTTGATGACATCCTGGATGATATGACGCTTTTTCTTGTCGCAAATTTGATGGATATTCTTAAGTGCGATTGCAAATTTTACGGTTTTTCTTTCTGGTAGTCTCACTGCGCCCGAAACGGTTGCTTTGTGTAAGGACTTACGAATAGACCAACTGTCTCCTTTGACTTGTTTGGAACATACCTTTTGCCCATTGATATAATGCCAATAGTAATTGCTCATTCGATTAATGACTCTTAAGTTTTGTTTAAAGCTGACAATAATAGAGTTGAGTTCTTTGTGAACGTCTTGGGTAAAAGTAGGCCATGGCTTGTTGAACTGCCATATATAGTTGCCTTTGTCGTCAGTTGATTTCTTCGTACAGAGCAAATGCTTCAGATCATTTCTTTGGTCTTTCTGCTTGGATACTGCCATGGAATTGTTTAAGTAATTGATATGATTCCTCGTCGTACAGGCAATAATAATAGCATCCATGGCATGATGTCTATGGTCAATACGTTTCTTGCTGAATCCCATAGAAATAGAAGGCGGAATATTGATTTGGAAATAGCGTTTCCCATTCTTACATATCCATTCTCCGTAATTGTGGGTACCTGTAATTTGATTCATGCGTTCAAATCTTGGAGTAATGATTTGATTCCAGACATCTTTGATGCCCCATTCCTTTTTTAGACGATCTGTGATACTGCCATTAGTTGCAATAATGTTCTTTGATATGGCTTCTTCATCATTGTTTTGTTCACGTACGAGATGTGAAAAAATTTCCAAAGCTTTTCTTGCCATATAACGGCTATCATTCAATTGGCGGTTTATAAAAGCATCCGGGATATCTTCCATGAGAAGTTTTTTCATCTTTCCATGATTACGAGAATAATGTTGCTTTACGAATTTTTCATATTGTATTTTATCTAAAATCTTGAAGTCTTTTCCTTGTGATCCTGGAATGATACTGCCACCTTGTTTGGTAATAAATTCATAGCCTAGCATGCGCCCTTTAGCTTTATTGACTTCGCTTTCACAGATTACCTTATTGCTGAGCGAATCATCAAAATAGCGGGATTGTGGGATAATGTGTTCTATTTCGTAAGCTGGGGTAAATAACTTAGATAAAGGAATAGTTTGTCCTGTATATGGTGAACAATATTTTTGTTCTAACCACAGGCGATATTTCATGGTTTCTGCTTGGGAGATTGGTTTTGTTGGACTACCTAGATGATCAACAATATCCAGAATATCTTCAGGAACATTCTGGTCACTATTCAATGCGTTATCTTCGTATATTTTAAGTAGTTCCTGTTGTCCAGGGGAGTTGGGACGAACGGATTCAATGTTGTATTTGGGGTCAGCGAATTCCTGTAGGAGATATCGGATACGCAGATTAACACGCTGGTTCTGCAAATTCCGTTTCATATCCTTTATTCGTTTTTCTTTTGGTTGTTTTAGGTCCCTTCCCATTTCAATATGAACTTCGTCGATTGTACCGTATGTCGTCCAAATATCCTTGGTTACCTTGAGGGCTTCTCTAAGGACAGTTTCTACAATTGAATTACGGAGCGAATTAGGTTTAAAGTCTTTATGTAGGTAACTATCGATGTCTTCTGGCTTTTCC
>DMYZ01000134.1 GCA_003483565.1 Prevotella sp. | reverse complement strand
TAGTGTCTGGTAACGAAGCTGTAGTGACAGAGCTCGGCAGCAAAGTCCGTCGCACGGATGAAGTGAAATTCCATGATCAACTTGGATCGTGGGAAAAAAAGGTTTATGGATTGCGTAACAAGCCTAAGGACTACGGTACGACGAGTGATGATCCTCAACAGCGTAAGACAGTTATGGATCTCGTAAATGATGCCTGTCCAGAGCGTATTTATCCTGTTGGTCGTTTGGATCGTAATACTACAGGTGTACTTCTTCTTACCAATGATGGTGATATGGCCAGTAAACTTACTCATCCTAAGTTCTTGAAGAAAAAAGTTTATCATGTATATCTTGATAAACCCGTTTCATCTCATGATATGCAGCAGATTTCAGAAGGAATCACCCTTGAAGACGGTGAGATCCATGCAGATGCTATTGAATATGCAGATGAACGTGATAAAAAGCAGATTGGTATTGAAATTCACAGTGGCAAGAACCGTATTGTCCGTCGTATCTTTGAAAGCCTTGGCTATCGCGTGATCAAACTTGACCGGGTACAGTTTGCAGGCTTGACTAAGAAAAATCTTCGTCGTGGCGACTGGCGCTTCCTTACGGAAAAGGAAGTTGAGATGCTACGCATGGGAGCTTTTGAATAATAACACAAAACAGCATATGAAAAGAACAAAAGTAGTCGATGCACTTAAGTGCACCGACTTCGGTAATGATATTAATGTAAAAGGATGGGTCCGTTCCCATCGCAGCAGTAAAGCTGTTGATTTTATAGCCTTGAATGATGGATCTACCATTAAGAATATTCAGATAGTAGTAGATTCTTCCATTATGGATGCTGAAGAATTAAAGAGTATTACTACAGGTGCTTGTATAGGTGTCGTTGGCAAACTTGTGGAGAGTCAGGGCAAGGACCAGACGGTAGAGATTCAAGGCAGCAAAGTTGAAATTTACGGACTTTGTCCTTCTGATTATCCTATGCAGAAGAAAGGACAGAGTTTTGAGTACATGCGCAAGTATGCTCATCTCCGTCTGCGTACCAATACCTTTGGTGCTGTATTCCGTATCCGTCATAACATGGCTATTGCCATTCACAAATATTTCCATGATCATGGATTCTATTATTTCAATACTCCGTTGATCACAGCCAGTGATGCTGAAGGTGCTGGAGAGATGTTTCAGGTTACTACTCTTGATCCGGAACGTATTGCCAAGAGTGGAACAGTTGAATACGACAAGGACTTCTTCGGTAAAAAGACCTGTTTGACGGTAAGTGGTCAGCTTGAAGGAGAGCTGGGGGCTACAGCTCTTGGGGCAATTTATACTTTCGGCCCTACCTTCCGTGCTGAGAATAGTAATACTCCCCGCCATTTGGCAGAATTTTGGATGATAGAACCTGAGGTTGCCTTCATCGACAAAGGTGAACTGATGGACTTGGAAGAAGACTTTATTAAGTATTGCGTTCAGTGGGCTCTTGATAATTGCAAAGATGATCTTGAATTCTTGAATAAAATGATAGACAAGACTTTGATTCAGACCTTGGAGTCTGTTGTCAAGGAAGATTTTGTCCGTCTGCCTTATACTGAAGGTATCAACATACTGGAAGAAGCGGTCAAAAAGGGACATAAGTTTGAGTTCCCGGTTACCGGATGGGGAATGGATCTGAACAGTGAGCATGAACGTTATCTCGTAGAAGAACATTTCAAGCGTCCTGTTATTATGACAGATTATCCGAGCGAGATCAAGGCTTTCTACATGAAAAAGAACTCAGATGGAAAGACCATGCAGGGTACTGACGTACTCTTCCCTCGTATCGGTGAGATTATCGGAGGATCTGTGCGTGAGGAAAATTATCAGAAACTTCTCGATGAGATTGAAGCCCGTAATATGGATATGTCCAGTTACAACTGGTATCTTGATACCCGTAAGTATGGCAGTTGCCCTCATGGTGGCTTTGGCTTGGGCTTTGAGCGTCTGATTCTTTTTGTAACGGGTATGCAGAATATTCGTGATGTAATACCTTTCCCAAGGACACCAAAGAATGCTGAATTCTAATATCCTCTTGCCTCTTTTATAGAGAGACAAGAGCATCAGTAAAAAAACAGCGAGGCTAAACCGTTTTCGGTTTAGCCTCGCTGTTTTTATTGTAAGAAGACAAGTTTAAAACGTTATGGTTCTGAACCAGTCTTTAAGGACTCCCTTGTATTGATTCTGACTATCGGCACAGAATATAATGACATGTCTGCCATCTGCTGTCTGTGGTCCTTCGCACATACCTTCATAGTTGGCGAGATTAAAACTGCCCAGACTTAGGCTCGTCCGCCATTGTGTTATGAGCTGTTTGCCATTATAACCGGGATAGATGCGATATACCTTGTTGACGACCCAGCTTCCCAGTTTGAAACTGGTAACGTAAAACTCGCGTTCCAGTACCAGTAGTGTGCCGTCATTCATGGATAACAGTTCGGACACTCCGTGAGCGTGTTCATTTACAGGACGGCTGTCTTTTTTCTGCGGGGCATCCATATAATAATTATATTGGTGAACTTCATCAAGACTGTCGTTGAGTTCCTTGAGACGCAGCTTGTAACCGCTGTCCCCTTTCAGCGGACTCTCATTGATCGTGAAGAAATGCTTACGGTAAGGATCCCAGCAGACACTTTCTATGATACGGTTGTGCTCTCCCAGTTGTTTATAATCAGGAATAGTCTGTGTCCGTACAGTCTCGTTCTTCAGTGTCACTTCCTGTATTGTCGAACTCTCTTCATTGCCGATATAGAGATTTTTCGTCAGGGGGCAGTAGGCTATTGCTTCTTCATCCATATTTGGACCACCGATATTTTCCCATCCTTTGTTTTGGATGTTTTTGATGTCTCCATTATCAGTAAAGTCTATTTTAAAGATATAATAGCCCTCTGTGTCCGATTTGTCTGATACAACAGCATATTCATTACCTTTAAGGTGTGTGATTCCACTATAGTTGCCGGGCGGGATATTCTTGAAATGTTGCTGGTCATTAATCTTAACCGAAGCAGAGATGTCCTCATTAACTTCCGTGTCTCCCCAGTGAAGAATGTTTATGGTCGTTTTGTGCTTATAGACATTCACCTGAGGAAGAATTACATTTAATTCTTTTGTTTTATTTTGTGCAGATATTGCTATTGTAAATAAAAGCAATGCATAAAATACAGTTTTCCTCATTATACAATTTTTACCTGATTGGAATGCAAAGATACGCTATTTAAAGAATAAAGGATAAAACTTATTTTAAAATTATGATATATTATCAAAAAGAGATGGCAGATGCTCTTTTCAAAGGACAAGACCAAAACTAAAAAAGCCTCTATTTCTTTTGTATTCCGCTTAATTTATTGTAATTTTGCATGAAAAGATCAAAACAATAATTATTGATAAATGGGAAAAGTAATATTGACCGGTGATCGTCCAACCGGAAAACTGCACCTTGGACATTATGTAGGATCACTGCGTCGCCGTGTCCAGTTGCAGAATGAAGGCGACTTCGACCGTATGTTCGTTTTTATGGCAGATGTCCAGGCTCTTACCGACAATGCTGATAATCCGGAGAAAATCCGCCAGAATATTATAGAGGTAGCCCTTGACTATCTTTCTGCAGGTCTTGACCCGGAGAAATGCACGCTTTATATACAAAGCCAGATACCAGAGCTCGCAGAACTTACCGTATACCTGATGAATCTTATTACGGTGTCACGTGTACAGCGTAACCCGACTGTGAAGACGGAAATAAAGATGCGCAATTTTGAAGCGAATATTCCTCTCGGCTTCTTTTGCTATCCGGTAAGTCAGGCTGCTGACATTGCAGCTTTCAAGGCTACTACTGTGCCTGCCGGTGAAGACCAGGAGCCTATGCTTGAGGTCACCCGTGAACTGGTACGGCGCTTCAACCAGACTTA
Organism: Prevotella sp.; assembly: GCA_003483565.1. GTDB lineage: Bacteria > Bacteroidota > Bacteroidia > Bacteroidales > Bacteroidaceae > Prevotella. Next base: position 440 of record DMYZ01000134.1, on the reverse strand, counting down.
TGGAGGTGTGCTGGTAGAACCAAATATACTCTTGCCGGAGAATGCAACAGCCCGCCGCCTTCCGGGGACAGATGGCAAGGAGAAAATGAGCAAGAGTCTTGGTAACTGTATTTATCTGAGTGATGACAAAGATGCGGTATGGAGCAAGGTGAAAGGGATGTATACCGATCCTACCCATGTCAATTTATCCGATCCGGGGCATGTAGAGGGTAATGCGGTATTTACTTATCTTGATGCTTTCAGTTCAGAGGAAGACTTTGCTGAGTTCTGGCCCGAATTTCAGAATCTTGAGGCTCTCAAGGCCGCTTATATCCATGGTGGTATAGGTGATATGAAATGCAAAAAATTCCTTGACAATGTCATTAATAAGATGCTTGATCCTATTCGTAAGCGTCGTCATGAATTTGAACAGGATATTCCGGAGATCTATAATATTCTCA
>DMYZ01000204.1 GCA_003483565.1 Prevotella sp. | reverse complement strand
AATTGAGATGAAAAAGACTTTTAGTGTAAACGGAATGAAATGTGATAATTGTAAAGCTAAGGTTGAAGGCGCATTAATGGCTGTAGATGGCATTAAAAATGCGGTTGTTAGTTTATCTGATAAGAACGTTACGGTAGAATATGATGAAACTAGAGTTAATGCAGAGCAGATGAAGAATGCTGTTGACAATTCCGGTCATTTTGAAATGATAGTATGAAATCTTTATAAATATGAGATGGAATATTATTATTAATAAAAGGATAACAAGTTATGAAAAAAACAATACCTGTAGTTGGAATGGCATGTGCATCTTGCTCTGCCAATGTGGAACGAAAGCTCCAGTCTCTTAAAGGGATTCAGTCAGCAGCCGTGTCGCTTGTCGGCCGCTCGGCTCTTATTGATTATGATCCTGTTCAAATTTCTCTTGAGACAATGAAGAAGGAGGTGAATGGCATTGGTTACGATCTTATTATTGAAAATGACCGTTCGGCCGAAGAGATTCACAAGCGTGAATATACGCTTCTCAAAAGAAAAACTATTGTATCATGGTTTCTTTCTATTATTGGTCTTATTGTTAATATGCACTGGGTTAATTTAGACTCTGACAATATCACCAATCAAGTTGCGATGCTTATTGCCTTTGCAAATATGATATATTGTGGACGTAGTTTTTATGTTGCTGCAGTGCAGCAACTTCGACACGGTTCGGCCAATATGGATACTCTTGTAGCTCTTTCTACCAGCATTAGTTTCCTTTTTAGTGTGTTTAATACTTTTTGGGGGAATACTGTCTGGAGTCCAATAGGAATGGGATGGCATACCTATTTTGATACTGTGGGAATGATTATTACTTTTGTCCTTACAGGAAGGCTATTGGAAGAAAAAGCAAAGGATAGTACAGCGTCGAGTATTCGTCAGCTCATGGGTATGTCACCTAAAACGGCCCATATTGTTGAAGATGGAAAGGTGGAAGAAGTACCTATATCTACGATAGATGTCGGCGATATGCTTGAGGTTCGCCCGGGAGAGAAAGTACCTGTCGATGGAGAGGTGGTATGGGCTGAGAGCTTTATGACTTCCGATGCTGCCTATGTAGATGAAAGTATGATTACCGGTGAACCGACTCCAGCCGAAAAGAAGAAAGGCAGCAGAGTGCTCGCCGGAAGTATTCCTAGTCAGGGTAAATTCCGCATGCGTGCCCGACAAGTAGGTGAAAATACGGCTTTGGCACACATTATCAGGATGGTACAGGAGGCTGAAGGATCGAAAGCACCTGTACAGCGTATTGTTGATCAGGCTGCACTCGTTTTTGTTCCTGTTGTTGCTGCTATTGCTATGGTTACTTTTCTGGCATGGTTTGTGATAGGAGGAACTGCATATTTGCCACAGGCTATTGTTTCTGCAGTAGCTGTGTTGGTTATAGCTTGTCCATGTGCAATGGGGCTTGCTACGCCAACAGCATTGATGGTTGGTATCGGTAAGGCTGCGGATCATCATGTTCTCATCAAAGATGCTACAGCATTGGAACGTCTCCGTAAAGTCAATGCTTTAGTTATTGATAAAACAGGTACATTGACCATCCCTAATCAGAGTATCGATTTTACAAAGGCAGATGCCCTGCCTCTTGAAAAACGAGAGAGTTTGAAACCAAATGCCCGTGCTGCTATGGAGAATTTACAGCAGAGTCGTATCGAGGTGTATATGATGAGTGGTGATAAAGAAGAAGCAGCAAAATATTGGGCAGGAAAGGCCGGGATTAAATATTATCAAAGCAAGGTACTGCCTACAGACAAGGAAAACTTAGTGAAACAGTTACAGGATAAAGGAAAAGTAGTGGCTATGGTTGGTGATGGAATCAATGATACCCAGGCTTTGGCCTTGGCAGATGTAAGCATTGCTATTGGTAAAGGAACTGATGTGGCTATGGATATAGCACAGATTACGCTTATGGGAGATGATCTTTCTGTACTGTCAAATGCCGTGTTGTTGAGTAAAAAAACGGTGAAGATGATTTGGGAAAATCTCTTCTGGGCCTTCATTTATAATATTGTCTGTATTCCTCTTGCAGCCGGAATACTTTATCTTTTTGGTATTGATTTCCAGATCAGCCCTATGTGGGCAAGTGCCCTTATGGCATTTTCCAGCGTATCTGTAGTACTTAATTCTTTACGATTGAAATTGGTGTAAATAGTTCACAGAAGAGAGGCAGACTTAAATTCCTGGTACAGGATAATTGTATTGGTCAAAATAATAAGGATTATTATTGAACCAGTCTGCCTCTACATTGATGGCAAGTGAAAACTTTTTGTTATGATAGCGCACACCACCACCTATGACATTAGCACCTGCAGGCCCCATACCATAAGTCCACATGCTGTTGAATGTATGACTGCCTGGCATAAAATTATAATATCCTGGCATATATCCATAGTATCCTGGTGTATATCCCAAGTATTGATTATTATTAGTCAGGTTTAATTGCCCGTAGACGTAGGCATCCCAATGCTCACTGATGTTATAATCTAGCATACCATAGATCCCTGCATCATAATAATGATCGTTGCCCCAGTTGGTATGGTCCATATATCCTCCGATATTCATCCATAATTTTCCATCATGAGTAAGAGGAGCTATATAACTTAAATCAACATCTTGGGAAAGACCACCGCGATGTGGGGTGTTATGCCCAAAGGTAGCGAAAGCAGAAGCACTTACATTTACGTTTAGTCCTTGATGCAGTCCATCGCTAAAGTTACGGATAGAAGGAGGAGCTATAAGTGAATCTCTTGGTGCCAGTTTGCCACCATTCACAGCAATGATATCATCAGCAGGATGGGTGATAGTATCTGCTACCATTTGCCGCCATACTTTTTTCTGAGTCTCAATATCCATGTGTTGAGCCCATAAATAAGGGCAAAAACCCGATAGAAGTGCTATAAGCAAAAATATATTCTTCATTTGAAAATCCTTCCAAGTGTATAAATTTCCCAATAAAGGGACTTTGGTTGCAAAGATAAGAAGAAAAATGATAAGTCGTTTCAGTAAGAAAGAATTATTAAGTTAACAATATCTTAAAATGGTTCTTAAATAAAGGATGCAGACTTGATCTTTCTTTGGTATTTGTCGAAAGCCCCCTTTCTATTCTTAATTTTTTGTAAAACAGAACCTTTAATCAGACGGTAATGCTTCTTTTTCTATACCTTTGTCTTTTAAAGAAAGGAAAAGTCTTGTATTTATCCAAATTTTCCTTTGAGAGTTATAATTAATAAAAATAGGTGGAGATGACGAAAAAAAAATCTTATATTACTTTGCTTCTTGCTGCTATGACATTATCGCCAGTGACAGCACAGCATACTTTTGCTCAGACAATATCTACAACATCTTCAAGCAAGGGCACTGGCCGCACTTGGAAGCAGAAGTTTAAGTCAATACTCAATGATGGCAAGAAATCAGTGAAGGATACGGGAAAAGAACTTAAGGACCGGCTTGGCATCGAAGATGATGACAATGTTTATAAGGATAAGGATATTAAAGTTGGCAAGGAATATTATATGCCTCTTTATAAGGTTAACCTTTACAAAGACAGTGATTCAGAAGTGCTTCGTGCTGACTGTGAGAAGGTGTTCAGAGCCCGTTATCCAGAAGCTACTATTGTAAGCAGTGCTTTGCCACAAACCGACTGGCTTATTGAAAATGTAAAGCAGAATGGTAATATTATAGGTTATCGCGAAATTATGTACTGTTTTGTATTGGGTAAGGATGGGGATGATGCTTATATTAATTTGAAATTTACATTCCAACGTTATAAAGAAGTAGGTAAAAACTATCAGAATATATCCAGTAAATGGCCGGAATTGACACGTGTAGATGTCATTCCTATGAATGCTTATAAAGAGTTGGAAAATAATTAAACAGAAAAATGTTAAGTAAAAATGATATTTTTCTTCTGATTTGTTTGTGTAAATGAAATAAAAGTTATACTTTTGCAGCTGAATATAAATTAAGAATCATGACAACGTTATACGCATCTTTTTATTACTTTTATTTTTACTTTGCAAAGTTTTGCGAGGCGGGAGGTTGCGTGTAATTTCAACTTATGGATTCATAAATAAGAATATATATACGAAACGGTCCCGCTCAATAGAGAGTGAGGCCGTTTTTTCGTTAAATAAAATTGTGGAAATGAAGAGAATAGCAATACAAGGAGAAATCGGATCATTTCATGACATTGCTGCCCATGAGTATTTTAAAGATGAGGAGATACAGCTGATTTGTTGCGCCACCTTTGATGAGGTGTTTAAAAATATTAATCGAGATCCAACGATCATTGGTTTCTGCGCTATTGAAAATACTATAGCAGGGAGTATTCTTCATAACTATGATCTATTGCGCAAAAGCGGTTGTACAATAGTAGGAGAACATAAGCTGCATATTAAACATTCTATCTGTTGTTTGCCGGATGATGGCTGGACACAGTTGCAAGAAGTACATTCGCATCCCGTGGCATTAGCCCAGTGCAGTATTTTCTTAAGTAGTCATCCCCAATTGAAAATAGTTCAGTCTGAAGATACCGCTGGTTCTGCTGCTTATATTGCCAGGCATCAGATGCATGGATGGGCTGCTATTTGTTCCAGTTATGCTGCTGATCTCTATGGAATGAAGGTCCTGAAGGATGATATTCATGATAATAAGCATAATTTTACTCGTTTCCTTGTTATAACTCGGCCCCAGAAGGCTGATCTCCTTCGTTCTATAGATATGAGTAATAAGGCTAGTCTTGTGTTTACTTTGCCTGATGAAGAGGGATCTCTGAGCAAAATCCTTACGATCTTAAGTTTTTATGATATTAATTTGAGCAAGATACAGAGTCTGCCTATAGTGGGCCATGAATGGGAATATATGTTTTATGTAGATCTGACATATGACAGTATTATCCGATATCGGCAGAGTATTGATGCCATTACCCCATTGGTAAAGAATATTACTATTTTGGGAGAATATGAAAAAGCATAATAATGATAACGACTATGAATATACAACCTGCAAAAAGAGTAAATGAAATACAAGAATATTATTTCAGTAGGAAATTGAAAGAGGTGGCTGGCATGAACGCCCGGGGAGAAAATATTATCAGCCTAGCTATTGGTAGCCCTGATATGCCCCCATCTCAACAAACTATTGATAAGTTATGTGAAACGGCGAGGGATCCTAATGCCCATGGCTATCAGCCAACAGCCGGTCTGCCAGAGTTACATAATGCAATGGCAGGCTTCTACAAACGCATCTATGGGGTGAAAGTAGATCCGGCCACAGAGATTCAGCCTATTATTGGGAGCAAGGAAGGTATTATGTATGTAACCCTGGCTTTTTGCAATCCTGGGGATGAAGTGCTTATTCCAGATCCCGGTTATCCAACTTATACTGCTGTCAGTAAAATATTCGGAACTAAAATTGTCAATTATGATTTGTGTGAGGACAGAAAATGGCAGCCTGACTTTGATCAGTTGGAGAAGATGGATCTCAGCCGTGTGAAGGTAATGTGGGCAAACTACCCTAATATGCCTACAGGCGGTAATGCTTACATAGAAACTTTTGAGAAACTTGTTGATTTTGCTCGCCGCCACCATATTGTTGTTGTCAATGATAATCCTTATTCACTGATACTCAATGAACATCCGATGAGTATCATGCAAGTACCAGGAGCAAAGGACTGTTGTATTGAGTTTAATTCTATGAGTAAGAGTCATAATATGCCTGGATGGCGTGTAGCAATGATGCTCAGTAATAAGCAATTTATATCTTGGATGTTCAAAATTCAAAGTAATATAGAAAATGGTACATTCCGAGGAATCCAGCTGGCTGCAGCCGAGGCTTATAATACCAATACTCAGGAATGGCATTATATTAACAACATAGAGAATTATAAGAGGAGACGTGTAACAGCAGAGAAAATTATGGAAATCCTTGGATGCACCTTTGACTCAAGACAAGTGGGAATGTTTCTATGGGGAAGGATACCTGATAAATACAAAGATGCAGAAGATCTTACAGAACGGGTACTTCATGAAGCTAAGGTTTTCATCACTCCTGGTTTTATCTTTGGTAGTAATGGCAAGCGCTATGTTCGCATCAGCCTTTGCGCAAAAAATGATAAAATAGAGGAAGCTCTTGAGAGAATAAAAAAGATGGAGTGGTAATGTCCTCTTTAAATAAAAAATATAACAATTAAATTAAGCATATTATGGAATTAGTATTAGAATCACTTGATCTCCCTTCTGATAATGGAGAGCGCCCAATTGTTATCGCTGGTCCTTGTTCTGCCGAAACAGAAGAGCAGGTAATGACAACAGCTAAAGAACTTGCTGCAAAAGGTTGTAGAATGTTTCGTGCCGGAGTATGGAAACCTCGTACAAAGCCAGGAGGTTTTGAAGGTAATGGTGAAAAGGCGCTACCTTGGATGAAAGAAGTTAAGGAGGAGACCGGTATGCTCACAGCGACAGAGGTGGCTACTCCTGAGCATGTTGAATTAGCCAGGAAGTATGGTGTTGATATCCTATGGGTTGGTGCCCGAACATCAGCTAATCCTTTTGCCATGCAGGCACTGGCTGATAGTCTGGAAGGCTTTGAAGGTCCTGTATTAGTCAAGAACCCTGTAAACCCGGACCTTGAACTTTGGATAGGTGCTTTGGAGCGTATAAATCAAGCTGGTGTGAAGCGCCTTGGAGTTATTCATCGTGGTTTTTCATCATATGACAAGAAAATCTATCGTAATCTTCCTATGTGGCAAATTCCTATCGAGCTTCATCGTCGTATTCCTAATTTGCCGATTTTGTGTGATCCGAGTCATATTGGCGGGCGCCGGGATCTTATTGCTCCTTTATGTCAGCAAGCTATGGATTTAGGGTTTGACGGTCTGATTGTAGAGAGTCATTGCAATCCTGATGCAGCCTGGAGTGATGCTAAGCAGCAGGTAACTCCAGATATACTTGACTATATCCTTAGTCTGCTTGTTGTGCGTGATGAAAAAACGACAACAGAAGGTCTTCGCCAGTTGAGAAGTCAGATAGATGAATTTGATAATAATTTGATGGATCTCCTTGCTAAGCGTTTCCGTGTATGTCGTGAAATCGGAATATTCAAGAAGGAGCATAACATGACTGTACTTCAGGCGAACCGTTATAATGAAATTCTTGAGAAGCGTGGTGCGCAGGCAAGTCTCTGTGGTATGGATGCTGAGTTTGCGGCACATATATTCGAACTTATCCATGAGGAGAGTGTACGTCAGCAATTACAGATTGTAAACGAATAAACAGATGAAGATATTAATTATGGGCGCAGGTAAGATGGGGGCTTTCTTCATCGACCTGCTTAGTTTTGATCATGAAGTGGCAGCATATGAGAAAGATCCGAAACGTCTCCGCTTTACTTATAACTGCTTACGCTTCAACACTCTTGAGGAAATTAAGGAGTTTAAACCTGATCTCCTTATTAATGCTGTAACAGTAAAATATACTTTGTCTGCTTTCAAAGAAGTGCTGCCTTATCTGCCTGATGAGTGTATTATTTCAGATATAGCTTCGGTGAAAACAGGATTGAAGGATTTTTATCAGCAGAGTGGCCATCCATATGTATCTACTCATCCTATGTTTGGCCCAACTTTTGCCAATCTCAATCAGCTGAGTGAGGAGAATGCTATTATCATTAATGAGGGCGATTATATGGGACGTATTTTTTTTAAAGATCTGTATCGCCAACTGGGACTTAATATTTATGAATATAGCTTTAAAGAACATGATGAAACTGTAGCCTACTCCTTGAGCATACCTTTTGTGAGTACTTTTATTTTTGCTGCCGTTATGAAACATCAGGATGCTCCCGGTACAACCTTTAAGCGCCACATGAAGATAGCCAAAGGGGTTCTTAATGAAGATGATTATCTGTTACAGGAGATCCTTTTTAATCCATACACCAATGATCAAGTGGAGAAGATAACAGAAGAGCTCAAAGAATTGAGTGATATTATTAAAAATAAGGATGCCAAGCGTATGAGACTGTATCTTATGAAGATACGTAATAATGTAAAAGCAGATATTGTTGACTGTTAATTTTAGGATAAAAGCTATTAACAATAACGAAAATGCTTGTATAATCTGCAGAAAAAAGTAACTTTGCACTTATTATATAAAAAAACCGGGTGAATTTTAAAAAATCATCATATATCTATTTTTTCTTAGCGGCATTGTTGCTAAGTACTTTGGCAATGAGAGGCCAGAAACCTCAGCAGGTAGAACCGAATACGCACCAGAAAGTGTATTGTGTCATTAATGCGGAAAATAAGACTCCTATGCGTGATGTTGTCGTTCATACAAATACAGAGCATTGGGCTATGACAGACTATACCGGCAGTTTTATGATGCGCTATGACTGGGACTCTGCTGAAGTTTCAAAACCTGGGTTTATCTCTTTCAAAATCTATGCTAAGTTTATGCCTGATACTATTGTAATGTTGCCAAAGTCCAAACATCTCAATGAGGTTGAAGTATGGGGTAAAGATCAAAGGAATGAAAGTCTCAAGGCCATGGGGGAGAGTATTAGAAAACAAGCAGCGGCTACCCCACGAGCTTCATCAGGGATTATTACTGGAGATTTTTTAGGATGGATGGATACTCGTGGCCGTCGTGATGCCAGGCATCGGAAACATGCCAAACAGGTTCTTGACAGTCTGTCTGAAAAGCCTGATCCGATTATTCAGGCTTATAAGGATGCTACAGGAAAAGGATATACAAAATAGTAGTGATATTTTAAGAGAAATCTTCTATAAAGAATATTAATATTTAAATATCTTTAAATTCTTCTTTTTCTTATATAATAATATGTAATTTTGCATCAGATAGGAGGGTTATATATTATTATTTTTATAAAACAGTTATTACTGTTAATAAGTAAGATAGAATAGATATGTTTGATAATTTAAGTGATAGACTTGAACATAGTTTTAAGATTCTTAAAGGTGAAGGCAAAATTACCGACATAAATGTAGCGGAGACGATGAAGGATATTCGTCGTGCTCTGCTGGATGCCGATGTCAACTTTAAGGTAGCAAAGGACTTTACTAATCGAGTCAAGGAAAAAGCAATGGGTATGAATGTACTCACGGCTGTCAAACCTGGTCAGTTGATGGTGAAGGTCGTTCATGATGAACTGGCTGAATTAATGGGGGGTGAAGATGTCCCAATGCATTTGGAAGGTCATCCTGCTATCATTTTGATGAGTGGTCTGCAGGGTTCTGGTAAAACAACATTCAGTGGCAAGTTAGCTAATCTCTTAAAAAACAAACAACATAAGAATCCTTTGCTCGTAGCCTGCGATGTTTATCGCCCGGCAGCTATTGATCAGCTGAAGGTTGTAGGTGAGCAAGTCGGTGTTCCTGTTTACAGTGAATCTGAAAATAAAGATGTTTTAGTTATTGCTGACAATGGTATAAAAGAGGCTAAAGCTAAAAGTTATGATGTTGTCATCATTGATACTGCAGGTCGCCTTGCGGTTGATGAAGAGATGATGGCTGAAATTTCCAATCTGAAGAATCATGTCCATCCTGATGAAACACTGTTTGTCGTTGACTCTATGACAGGACAGGATGCAGTCAATACAGCTAAAGAATTTAATGACCGTCTTGATTTTGACGGAGTTGTTCTTACCAAACTTGATGGTGATACTCGTGGTGGTGCAGCCCTTTCTATTCGTACGGTCGTAACAAAGCCAATCAAGTTTATAGGTACTGGTGAAAAGATGGAAGCTATTGATGTGTTCCATCCGGCTCGTATGGCTGATCGTATCTTAGGTATGGGTGATGTTGTCAGTCTGGTTGAGCGTGCGCAGGAGCAATTTGATGAGGAAGAGGCGAAGAAGCTGCAGAAGAAGATTCTAAAGAATAAGTTTGATTTCAATGACTTCCTTAATCAAATACAGCAGATAAAAAAGATGGGCAACCTGAAAGATTTGGCAGGGATGATTCCTGGTGTCGGCAAGGCTATTCGTGATGTAGATATTGATGACAATGCCTTTAAAGGTGTCGAAGCGATCATTCACAGCATGACTCCAAAGGAACGTTCTAATCCAGAGCTCTTAAATACCAGCCGTCGCCGTCGTATAGCCAAAGGTTCCGGTACTGATATACAGGAAGTTAATCGCCTTATCAAGCAGTTTGATCAAACTTGCAAGATGATGAAGATGGTTTCTGGAAATAAAATGGCAGGTATGATGTCTCGCATGAAAGGAATGAATATTCCAGGAATGCCAAAGATGTAATGTATAATTAACATAATAAAATGGAACTTATCGATGGAAAGGCAACTGCAACAGCCATTAAAGCTAATATTGCAGAAGAGGTAAAGAAAATTATAGCTGCAGGGGGTAAACGGCCACATCTAGCTGCTGTATTGGTAGGTCATGACGGGGGGTCTGAAACCTATGTGAAAAACAAGGTTATTGCTTGTGAGCAGTGTGGCTTTAAGAGTACTCTTATTCGTTATGAAGATAATGTGACAGAAGAGGAATTGCTGGCTTGTGTAGACAGACTCAATAAGGATGAGGATGTAGATGGTTTTATAGTACAATTACCTTTACCAAAGCATATTGATGAGCAAAAGATTATTATGGCAATAGATTATCGTAAGGATGTAGATGGTTTTCATCCCATTAATGTTGGAAGAATGGCCATCGGCTTACCTTGTTTTATCTCTGCTACTCCGTTGGGTATCATGACTCTGCTCAAACATTATAATATTGAAACATCTGGTAAAAAGTGTGTTGTTCTGGGACGCAGCAATATTGTGGGTAAACCTATGGCCCAGCTCATGATGCAGAAGAATTATGGTGATGCAACAGTAACCGTATGTCATTCCCATTCTATAAATTTAAAGGACGAATGTCGTCATGCAGATATCATAGTATCAGCAATAGGCAAGCCGAATTTCGTAACAGCTGATATGGTTAAAAAGGGGGCTGTTATTATAGATGTCGGTACAACTCGGGTTCCGGATCCTACAAAGAAGAAAGGTTTTCATCTCAATGGCGATGTCAAGTTTGATGAAGTTTCACCATTGTGCTCTTTTATAACCCCTGTACCAGGTGGTGTTGGTCCAATGACCATCTGTTCCCTAATGAAGAATACTTTATCAGCAGGTAAGAAGGAATTTTATAAATAGAAAACAACAAACTATAAATATAATATTGAAGAAAAATAATACATTAATATTTGATTTTTTTATAACTCTCTAATTTGTTTGGGGCTTCTTTGCAGTGATTGTAAGGGAGCCCATTTTATATAAGAAGGCTTGTCGTTGTGCAAAAAAATTAGTATATTCGCAGCATCAATTCTAAAATACTATGAAGTATATGAAAAAATCGATTTATCTTTCTGTTATATCGACGATATTGGCAACGAGTATTGCGGTCTTGCCGATGTGTGCCAAGGAATATGGAGATGCTCAAATAATATCTTTGAATCATTTTTCTTTTAAACCGGCCTATACAGTAGCAGGTCGTGATACTACAGTACAGATATTTCTTTATTCGCCTGGTGAGCATTCCGGGTTGCATTTGGCTTATTTGGGTGATGACCAACATTGGCATGAAGTGAGTAAACTGCTTGATTGTGATTATGGTCAGTGGGGTGCAGAGAAGCGGATGTATCATCCATTTGTAGCTCAGGCCAGCGATGGGACATGGCGAGCCCTTTGGGGACTCAATGATTATTCTCCGGCTTTTGCCGTTGCTTATAGTGAAGATTTGCTGACATGGCGTCCGCAGGACTACCCAATTCTTCGTGAAAAGGGAGTTTCTGATCCTGTGGCTTATCAGATGGCTGACGGAACATGGGATGTTTATGTAAAGACACGACAAGGGCAGCGTTATTTGAATGCTGATAAGGATTTTCGTCATTTCAAAGAAGATTCTGTAGAGTCAACGGCAGAAAATATCTTATGGCAGATGGACACGGCAACGATCGCCGGGAAACACTATGATGGAAATCTCTTTGAGGTTCCTCTTTTACATTTACAATATCTCTATCATGAGCTGATGGAACGTCATGCTCAGGATCTTGCTGATGCTAAAGGACTTCCAATAACCATAAAGGACTCTCAGGGAAAAGCTATCAATAGTCCTGTTTCTGCATCACTTATTATTGATTATAATAAGACCAAATCTATTTCAGATAAACTTTTTGGAATCTTTTTTGAAGATATCAGCTATGCTGCTGACGGGGGATTAAGTGCTGAATTGTTGCAGAATGGTGACTTTGAATATAACAAAGATGATCAGCAGGGGAAATGGAATTCTAATACAGCATGGACCCCAGTGCTGAAAATTGATACAGTCCGCCCTTTAAGTAAAAATAATCCACATTATACTGTACTAGCTGATTCTGCTATTTATAATGAGGGCTGGGACAGTATACCTCTCAAACTTGGTGCAGTATATGATTTTTCTTTTTATGCCCGCAATATTGATTGCAAAAAGAAAACGGTAAAGGTTGCTTTAATTAATAAAGACCAACAAACTATAGGAGAAAATAAACTTGTTATTCATGGAGATGGATGGAACCGTTATTCTTCAAATTTAAAGTTGGAAGATAAAGGTCATAAAAATGTAAGTCTTGAAGATGCTCATCTTGCAATATTACCAGAAAAAAAAGGTCATGTTGCCGTTGATATGATATCACTTGTGCCACAGGATACTTATAAAGGACATGGAATGCGGAAGGATATTGCGGATACTATTGCAGCTTTGCATCCTCAGTTTGTCCGTTTCCCTGGTGGTTGTATGGTACATGGTGACGGGCTTGATAATATCTATAATTGGAAAGAATCTATCGGACCTTTACAGGATCGCAAGCCTGCGAAGAATATTTGGCGATATCATCAGTCCCGGCATATTGGTTATTATGAATATTTCCAGTGGTGCGAAGATATGGGCGCGCAGCCTCTTCCTGTACTTTCAGCCGGTGTACCTTGTCAGAATTCAGCTGTTAATGCAGAGGGACTTGGCGGCCAGCAGGGAGGAATCCCGATGGACAAAATGCCTGTTTACGTACAGGATGTCCTTGATCTTATAGAATGGGCTAATGGTGATCCTGCTGTTTCCAAATGGGCAAAGATGCGTGCAGAAGCAGGGCATCCTGCTCCTTTCAACTTGAAAATGATTGGTATTGGTAATGAAGATTTAGTGTCTACTGTTTTTGAAGAGCGTTATCTCATGATAGCTAAAGCTGTCAAAGCAAAGTATCCGAATATAGAGATTGTTGGAACGGTGGGACCATTCCATTATCCTTCAAGCGATTATATTGAAGGGTGGAAACTTGCAAAAGAGTCTAGAGTTAAAAATTCTGATGGTAAGATGGTAAACCTTTTTGGTGCTGTTGATGAGCACTATTATGAGCAGCCTTCCTGGTTTCTGAATCATCAGAACTATTATGATGATTATGACCGTACTGCACCTAAAGTGTACCTTGGAGAATATGCCAGCCGTTCCCGTAATATTCAGGATAATGCTTTAGCTGAAGCTTTGTATCTTACGAATGTAGAGCGCAACGGTGATATTGTTGAAATGTCGAGTTTCGCTCCTCTGCTCAGTAAAAACGGGCATAGTAACTGGAGTCCAGATTTGATCTATTTTGATAATACATCAGTGAAGACAACTCCAGACTATGAGGTTCAGAAAATGTTTGCTACTCATAATGGAAGCGTGTATATAGAGTCGAATTTGGATATTGATGAGGCTTTGCGCAAATTTGTAGGTATTAGTGTTGTCAGAAACACACACACAGGAAAGACATGGTTGAAAATCGTTAATATTCTTCCACAGCCTTTAAATATCCACATAGACAAAAGAACCGTAACTGTTAATGCTAGAGACTATAAAATAGTAGAATTATGAAAGTTGTATTAGTGAGACATACTAGTGTCGGGATAGACAAGGGATTAAACTATGGCTGGAGTGATGTGCCGGTCGCTTCGACCTTTCCACAGGAAGCGCAGCGTACTAAAGAAACCCTGGAAAGCCTTACCGGTGGAAAGACTTTCGATGCTGTTTTTGCGTCGCCACTAAAACGAGCCCGTTTCCTCGCTGATTACTGTGGTTTCTCTAATCCTTTATTGGATGACAGACTGAAAGAATTCAATATGGGTGACTGGGAACTGAAGAGATATGATGATCTGTGGAAGGATGATCTCTATTACCGGGAGTGGATGAAGGATTATCTTCATCTGCCGACACCTCATGGCGAGACCTTTCCACAGTTTTATCACCGTGTCACTTCATTTCTTGATGAATTGAAAACAAGACCTTATAAGCGGGCTGTTATATTTGCTCATGGTGGAGTTTTGCTGTGTGCTGGAATCTATGCCGGCCTTTTCGATGTCGAGCATGCTTATGGGGCAGACGGGCATCTTGTCGATTTCGGGGGGATTGAGGCTGTCAGTTTGTGATCTTTTCTCTGTTCTTGTATCAAAAATGAAGGTTTGAAACTTTTTACATTCTTATAAACAGGCTAGGACAGTGAGGTAGAACGACAATTCACAGATTAGAAATACAGCACCACAACAATCCCCAGTGTAGCCTTCTATTTTTTTGTTCATGAGCATATATAGGAAGTACATGACAATACAAGGTACAAAGATGAACCATTCCCAATGGTTGAAACCATATATCCATCCGTAAAGGCACATAGGGAGTGCTCCCTGAAAGAAGAGGTTCATCCCGGCCTTTATGCTGAACTTTCTATATACAACTCCATTTTTAGCCGTTTCAGCAGTACGTGCATAGGGCATCATCTCAATGATTTGAGCTGCAATCATTTTAGTATAGGGGTCTCCTGCAAAGATGACGAGCGCTGCATAAAGTGTGCCCATCTTACTGCTGATTTCATATAGTCCGAAGAATAAAAGCAGTTCATAGAATATTAGCCCTACAACACCATAAGTGCCGATTCGACTGTCCTTCATGATTTCAAGTGTTTGCTCCTTCGAGCGTCCCCCTCCAAACCCGTCGAAGAAGTCTGTCAGTCCGTCTTCATGAAGAGCTCCCGTGATGAAGATACGGGCCACAATGGCCAACAAAATGCTTATATTTAATGGAAAAATAAAACTACAAATAAAGAGAGTGCCTCCCATGATCGCTCCAGTAAGCCATCCTGTGGCAGGCCAGTGTTCCACAACTGTTTCATAGGCAGCCTTTGGTGGTTGATGAATTCGCCAAAAGGGCAGGCGTGTAAAGAAAATCAATGCTGCAAAGATGCGGTCGTAGAATTTGATGTTATGATTGATGGAAAGTTTCATGATTAAAAGTATTTAGTAATATGTGCATTTTGAAAATTATTCATTTCATTAATCATTCGGCACGCTGAGTCTATAATAGGGAAAGCACAGAGTGCTCCTGTACCTTCTCCGAGACGGAGATTAAGATTAAGAATCGCAGAAGCATGCATGCAGTGCAGCATAATCTTGTGCCCTGGTTCATCTCCGCAATGTCCGAAGATAGCAAAGTCAAGGATGCGAGGGTAGAGCATTGAAGCCCCTAAGATGCAAGCAGACATGATGAAACCGTCAATAATAATGATAATATGCAGTTCTGCAGCTCTCAGCATCGCACCCACAGCTGCAACCATTTCAAATCCTCCGAAATAAGTCAGAATATTAATGACTTGCTGTTTTGTATAATAGGGTGGGTTGTTGTTAGACTTTTCCAATTTTTCAGATATATCGGGATGGTTGCTCAGAAAATGATCTAAGCTTTCCTGTAGAATATTGTATTTATGTTGTAAGCCTTCACTGTTAAGTCCTGATCCGGCACCGATGCACTCTTTCAATGGGATATTTGTCAGCAGATGCATCCACAAGCTGGAAGGAGAGGTATTGCCAATTCCCATTTCACCAATACTGATGATGTTGCAGCCTTTCTGGTAACAAGAATCAACGAGGGAAGCCCCTTTTTTAATACATTCCTCCCATTGACTGTTGGTCATGGCTGGACCGTAGCGGAAATCAGCTGTACCCTTTGCTACTTTATTATCAATAATGTCAGGGTAAGAAGTAAGGTCGTGATCCACTCCCATATCTACAATCTTCAAGTCAAAGTGATGTTGCCGGCACATGACATCTATAAATCCGCCTCCGCGGGTAAAATTGATCATTTGCTGCCATGTTACTTCACGAGGCGATACAGAAACACCTTCTCTTTCAATGCCATGGTCTGCTCCTAAGAGCAAATGGCATGGATGAGTGAGGCATGGATCAAGCGTGTGTTGAATCAGACAGAGCTGTAAGGCAATGTCTTCCAGCATCCCTAGAGAACCTTTTGGCTTGTTGAGATTGTCTATTTTTTGTTGTGCAGCCATTCGTATATCTTGAAGAGGCTGAGTTATATCAAAAGTTACCATATTGTCTATCCTTTAATTTTTACAGGAATTCCTGATACCATCAAGATTACTTCATCAGCATGATTAGCAACGTATTGGTTCATCCATCCGAGCATATCCGTAAAGCGTCGTTGGATAGCATTGTCACTTACGCCACCGCTGCCAATTTCATTAGTTACGAAGATAAAAGTAGCATCCTGATTAGTGAATTTTTCAAATTCCTCTTCAATAGCCTTCAGGGCATTATCAACGGAAGGCTGTTTTCCAACTTTTTCGTCTTTATCATAGAAAAAATTTGTACACCATAAAGTGATGCAGTCAATAACACACACCTTATTATATATACAGTGTCTGGAGAGATATTTCTCTTCTTCAATATTTATCCAGTTACTTCCTCTCCGGTTCTGATGCCTTCTTACCCTTTCACGGAATTCTTCATCCCAAATATGTGCTGTAGCCATATATATAGGGGCTGGAGATAGTGAAAGTGCCATTTTTTCAGAGTATTCGCTTTTCCCCGATCTTTGGCCACCTGTAATTAAAATAATCTTTTTCATTTTCATGCTCAAAATTAAAGAAAAAATATCAAATAAATGTTCTATAGTGGAATAATCGTATTAGAAAATTATCATTTTCTTGTATTTTTAAGAAACGAGGTAAAAATAATAATGAAAATATTTGCTTTTCTCAAGAAAAATTTATTTCTTTGCACAGTTTTTAGAGATTAAAGTAATAATTCAAAATTAAGAAAGAGAGTATGAAAAAAGTAGGATTATTTTTCGTTGCCGCCGCTATGGCAGCTTCAGTTTCAGCGCAGACTGTGACTGAAAGCAAAACCTTTGACAACTTCTATGTTGGCATTAATGGTGGCGCTGCTACAAAGATGACACGGAACAGCTGGTTAGGTAATCTGAACCCTAATGCTGGTCTTCGTATTGGTCGTTGGTTTACTCCAGTGTTTGGTCTCGCAGCAGAGAGCAATGCTTATTTCTCCAATAAGCCATACGCATCTACCGGTACTACGGTACGTGGCATTAATACAAGTTTGTTAGCAACCGTTAATATGAGCAACTGGCTGGGTGGCTACAAAGGCGAACCTCGTCCATTTGAGATTATTCCGGTATTTGGCTTTGGCTGGGGTCATGTGTTCGGCAATCATGATCTGAGTCTTGCAGAGCGTCCGTCAAAAGTCATGAATGCTTTGACTTCTAAAGCAGGTATGGACTTTGCATTCAATCTTGGTGCGAAGAAAGCCTGGCAGGTTTATGTAGAGCCTTCTGTAACGTGGGCATTGAATGGCAATGGCTATGAAGATGTACAGTATAATGAAAATAAGGGTGCTTTTCAGGTAAATGCCGGTGTAATCTATAAATTCAAGAATTCTAACGGTACACATAACTTTGCTATTGCACAGCTTCGTGACCAGTCTGAGATTGATGGCTTGAACAACAAAATCAACAGTCTGCGTTCAGATATGAATGATAAAGATTCTCAACTTGCTGCAAAAGACAAGCAGATACAGGATCTTCAGAATCAACTTGATGAGTGCAACAAGAAACCTGTAGTTTCAGCTACAGCTACTAACTTGCAACCAACCGTATTATTCCGTCAAGGCAAGAGTATTATAGATAGGGCACAGTATGCTCCGATTGAAATGATTGCTTCTTACTTAAAGAATAATCCTAGTGCAAAGATTGTCATCAAAGGCTATGCTTCTCCAGAAGGTCCAGCAAGGCTTAACCAGAAACTTTCAGAAGATCGTGCAAACGTTGTTAAGAAAGTTTTGATAAAGAAATATAAGATAAATGCTGATCGTCTGACAGCTGAAGGATGTGGTATTACAGATAAACTCTTTAATGAGGTGGCATTCAATCGTGTAGCTACATTCAATGACGTATCAGAGTAGTCATATTATTATTCTCTTTATTTTTAGTGAAAACTTGTAAATATCAAAAAAAAAGTGTTTCTTTGCACATGAATATTAATATTAATAAGAAAATAGGATAGCTATAAATTTGATATCATATAAAAAATGAAAAAGATTGGAATTTTTTGCGCTGCTGCCTTGATGGCAGTTTCAGTTTCTGCACAGACTGTTACCGGAAGTAAAACTTTTGATAATATCTATGTAGGTATTAATGGTGGTGTTGCAACAAAGGCAACACAGAACAGTTGGTTACGTAATTTAGATCCTAATGCGGGTCTCAGAATTGGCCGTTACTTTACTCCAGTATTTGGTTTGGCTGTTGAAGGTAATGCTTATTTTTCAAATAAGCCTTATCCTTCTACAGGTACATTTGTCCGCGGAACAAATGTATCTCTGTTGGGTACTGTAAACTTGAGTAACTGGTTCGGTGGTTACAAGGGACAACCTCGTTTCTTTGAGGTCGTTGCTCTTGGTGGTTTTGGATGGGGCCATATTTATGGTGATCGTACATACATCAAGACTCCTAACAACATTACGTCTAAAGTTGCTCTTGACTTCACTTGGAACTTAGGCTCAAATAAAGCATGGCAGGTTTATCTGGAACCGGCAATGGTATGGGGACTTAACGATCATACTCTTGCTGATAATACGCTTAACTTTGGTAAGGGCGATATCCGTTACGACCTCAACAATGCTATGGCTCAGCTTAATGTTGGTATTGTGTATAAGTTCAAGAACTCTAATGGTAAACATAACTTTACCATTGCACAACTTCGCGACCAGTCTGAGGTTGATGGCTTGAATGGCCAGATTAACAGTCTGCGTTCTGATTTGAACAATAAGGATTCCCAGCTTGCAGATAAAGACAAGCAGATTCAGGATCTTCAGGGCCAGCTTGATGATTGCAACAAGAAGCCTGCTGCTTCTGCTACAGCTACAAATCTGCAGCCAACTGTTTTGTTCCGTGTAGGTAAGAGTATTATCGATCCTGCACAATATGCTCCAATAGAGTTAATTGCTTCTTATATGAAGAATCATCCTGATGCAAAGGTTGCTATCAAGGGTTATGCTTCACCGGAAGGTCCTGCAAAAGTTAACCAGAAACTTTCTGAAGATCGTGCAAACGCTGTTAAGAAAGCTTTGATTAAAAAGTACAAGATTGCTGCTGATCGTTTGACTGCTAAAGGCTGTGGCGTTACTGACAAGCTTTTTGAACAGGTAGAATTCAACCGTGTTGCAACATTTGATGATACAACAAAGTAATATATTTTAGATTAAATATTGCTTACTATACTTCCCCGGTATCTTTTAATAGGATACCGGGGATTTTTTGTATAAGTTGTGGTTCTTATTTTATTACCTTGATATATCTGCCCCGTTGCTTTATGAGTCAAATTTGCAAATATGCAATTTTATGCTTTATTGATTCTATAAATGTAAAATAAACAAAGTTATAGTTTAAATTATTTTTAGCTGTTTAAGTAACAACTTATATACTTTAAGTTAAAATATATATTAAATTAGTTGGCTGTTATTGATTTTCTAATTACCTTTGCATAGAGTTTTGGGAAAAAATTAGAAAATATACAATAACAGATATGAAACATCAGTTAAGAAGCGCTGTTTGTACAACAGGCAGAAGAATGGCAGGAGCCCGTGCTCTTTGGGTCGCTGCTGGTATGAAACACGAACAGATGGGTAAACCAATCATTGCTGTCGTGAATTCCTTTACGCAGTTCGTCCCTGGTCATACTCACCTTCATGAAATTGGTCAACTGGTCAAGAAAGAAATAGAATCCATGGGGTGCTATGCTGCGGAATTTGATACAATCGCTATTGATGATGGAATAGCTATGGGGCATGACGGTATGCTATATTCTCTTCCCAGTCGTGACTTGATAGCTGACTCGGTTGAGTATATGGTTAATGCGCATAAGGCTGATGCCATGATCTGTATTTCCAATTGTGATAAGGTTACTCCAGGGATGCTGATGGCAGCAATGCGGCTGAATATTCCTACCGTTTTCTGCTCCGGAGGTCCAATGGAAGCCGGGCGATGGAAAGGGGAGAATGCAGATTTAATCACGGCAATGATCAATGGTGGAGATGATTCCGTCAGCGAAGAGGATCTGACCAAGATAGAAAATAGTGCTTGTCCAGGTTGTGGTTGTTGTTCTGGTATGTTTACAGCTAACTCAATGAATTCTTTGACAGAGGCTATTGGTTTGGCTCTTCCTGGTAATGGTACCGTTCTCGCTACTCATAAGAACCGTATCCAACTTTTTAAAGACGCAGCCCGGCAGATTGTTAGAAATGCTTTTGCCTATTATGAAGATGGTGACGAGACCGTCCTTCCGCGTAATATAGCAACCCGTAATGCTTTTCTTAATGCAATGACGCTTGATATAGCTATGGGAGGAAGTACAAATACAGTGCTTCATCTGCTGGCTGTAGCTCAAGAAGGTTGTGTTGATTTCAAGATGGAAGATATTGATAAGCTGAGTCGTAAAGTACCTTGCATTTGCAAATTGGCTCCTAATACGCAGAAGTATTCTGTGCAGGAATGTAACCGTGCAGGTGGAATTCTTGGTATTCTGAATGAATTGAATAAGGGCGGATTGATAGATGGTAGCGTTAAGCGCGTTGACGGGGTTACTCTTCAAGAGGAAATGATGAAATATGACATTACCGGCAAAAGTGTTGATCCGGAGGCTAATCGTATCTACAGCAGTGCTCCCGGGGGAAAGTTCTCTACGGTTATGGGTAGCCAGGACACTTTGTGGGAAACTCTTGATACAGATCGTGAGAATGGTTGCATTCGTAATCTTCAGCATGCTTATACCAAGGATGGTGGTCTGGCTGTTCTCTTTGGCAATATTGCTCAGAAGGGATGCGTGGTCAAGACAGCCGGCGTAGCCCGTGAACTTTGGCATTTCGAGGGTCCTGCAGTGTGCTTTGATTCTCAGGAAGATGCCTGTGACGGTATCCTCGGAGGTAAAGTAAATGCGGGAGATTGTGTTGTTATTACTCATGAAGGACCAAAAGGAGGTCCGGGGATGCAGGAGATGCTTTATCCTACTTCTTATATTAAGAGCCGCCATTTAGGTAAACAGTGTGCACTTATTACAGATGGACGTTTCTCCGGTGGTACGTCTGGTCTGAGCATTGGCCATATATCTCCAGAAGCAGCAGCTGGCGGTAATATTGGAAAAATAAAGGATGGTGATATTATTGTGATCGATATTCCTAACCGTTCCATTGATGTGAAGTTAAGTGATGAGGAACTTGATGCGCGTCCTCAGCAACCGGTGAGACGTGATCGTGTTGTCAGCAAAGCTCTGAAGGCTTATGCTCAAAGTGTAGCCTCTGCTGATCTTGGCGGGGTGAGAGTTATTGAATAGGAAAGAAGATATTATATTTATGTAGAATTTTAGTGCCGTGATACGAAGCAGTATTTATTGTCATGGTTCTTTGATATTAAGCAATCAATATGGGTAAAGAAGTTATAACAGGAGCAGAAGCTTTGATGCGTTCCTTGAAGAATGAAGGTGTAAAGACTATTTTTGGTTATCCTGGCGGCAATATCATGCCGGTTTTTGATGCCCTTTATACTTATACACGAGGTGAAAAGAAAGTTTTTGATCATATCTTAGTCCGTCATGAGCAGGCTGCTGCCCATGCTGCTGAAGGATTTTCCCGTGTCAGCAATAAGGTGGGAGTATGCCTTGTTACGAGTGGTCCAGGTGCAACAAACACCTTGACGGGAGTTGCCGATGCCATGATGGATTCTATTCCAATGGTCGTTATTGCCGGTCAGGTAAATGTCAGCGCGCTTGGTTCTGATGCCTTTCAGGAGGTCGACCTAGTCGGGGCTTCACAGCCTATAACTAAATGGGCTTATCAGATTCGTCGTCCAGAAGATGTGTCATGGGCTGTAAGCCGTGCTTTCTATATTGCACGTTCTGGTCGTCCGGGGCCCGTAGTTCTTGATTTTTCAAAGAATGCACAGGTCAGCATGTGTGAATGGAAACCTGCAGAGGTAGATCATATCCGTAGCTATGTGCCTTATCCACAGCTAAATATGGATCGTATCAAGGAAGCTGCTGAACTTATTAATAAAGCCAAGAAACCTTTTGCCCTTGTTGGCCATGGAGTTGAACTCGGTATGGCTCATGATGAACTACTCAGATTTCTAGAAAAAGCTGATATTCCGGCAGGACGTACTCTGCTGGGACTTTCTGCCCTTCCTACCGATCATCCTCTTGATATGGGGATGTTAGGCATGCATGGCAGCTATGCTACTAATATGAAAACTCAAGAGTGTGATGTCCTTATTGCTATTGGCATGCGTTTCAGTGATCGTGTCACCGGTATACCCTCCTCTTATGCTAAACAGGCTAAGATTATCCATCTTGATATTGATCGTACAGAGATCAATAAGAACATTACCGTTGATGTTCCTGTCATAGGTGATTGTAAGATGAGTTTGCCGCTGATTACCGAAT
>DMYZ01000022.1:2606-7171 GCA_003483565.1 Prevotella sp. | reverse complement strand
CTCAAATCAAGAACTTTTCCGACAATCAGATAACTGCTTTTTAATTTTTCATTTACACCTTTCAGACCATCTTTACCTCCCATATCATTTATTTCTTTCATAGCCTCAACTTTGAAAGACTCACTTACTTTTGTCAAACGAGGATTAAATACAGGATCCATCTTGGAAGGAAGGTAACGATGGTTCACCCGTAAATTAGCTACCGGCATAAAGGCTCCTGCAAAATATTGAGCCGTAGCAATACAACGCTGCATAGAATTAGCATATACATTTACCTCCTCTACTGTTGGCACTTCGTTTTCTTCAAACAAACCTTCTTGAACCGTCCACTTACGGAAGAATTCTCCCATCTCAGTCTCCAGGATACCACCTTTCAAAGTAAGTTCACTGGCTGCTGCACTCCATTTTGTCCACTCATGCGGGGTCATCTTACTTAAAGCGGAACCATTAGAAGATAAAGGGGAACGGATATTATGACGAGACAGAACAACGACTTCCTTTAGCTGATATTTATTGTGAAAAGCCTGAGAGCGCTGCAACTGAGCCATCAGAAGGGATGGCATCAGAAGCAGTAATAAAAAAAGAGATTTAATTTTTTTCATGAATTATATTTAGCTAGAACTTGATTTGCAAACGAGTTTCAAGAATGTTATAGTTGTTGTTTGCAAAAGATGCATTATCTGAAGCCTTCACTACATGGCCACTGATACGCCATATCATATATTTATTGATATAGTAATTCATGGTAAGAGCCCAGTCACTTACCTTTCCACCTAGGATATCTTTATCTGTGAGATCTGTGTAGTTATAAGCTGCGACAATCTCCCAAGACTTAGGATCAGGGGTAGCGATTCCCGCATCTCCCATTGTATAGGTATATTCAGAATTAAGCAAAAAACGAAGATTACCATAAGCACCCCAAGCATGATAATCCGGTAATGTTCCACGACGGTCTACATTCAGATAATAATACTGTGTCTCTATACCAAAATGACCGTATGCGCCTGTCATTTCTGGAGAAATTTTAAAGAAGCTCTTTGAATCCGTCACTTCTGCATCAACAACTTTGACCTGAGCAATACGGGTCGGATAATTGGATACGAAAGAAAAGGTATGAGTTCCACTTATTCTATTGTACGTAGGAACTTCATAAGATGCACTTATACCAACATGAAAAATACGACCACGTTCCGTAAAAGGCCGGTAGACCAGACGTGTCATACTACCCCATCCATTATTACCAGTCTGGTCAGTACTTTTTTTCATTGCATCAGCATTATTATAAAGAGACGCTGTTGCATGAAATTTAGCATCATCATGCTGATACATCAAACCTAGTAAACGTCCATTTCCTAAAGCGCTCTGGCTCTCAGGTTCTTCCATAGAAATTTTAAAACTTGAAGAAGTAGCACTTTGTAAACCGAACTGATGAACGAAATAACCACCACGAAGAAGGTTATTTTTATTGAAATCATACTCAACAAAGATATCTTTCATAGAGACAAGCCCACGGGAATAACTGAGTTCAGCCTTCGCATTCCACTGTCCATACTTGGCCTTAAATCCGAGTCGAACATCAGGAATGGCTGTACCACTCTTTAATTCAGAATTCATATCCTCATTATTGTCATGCATCACACCGGCATCCATAAGAATACGTCCTGAAGGTGTAATAGTGAGTTTATCTTCTTGTGCAAAGGCTGTCATGCCCATTAAAAGGCCACATGAAGCCAAAAATATCATTTTTTTCATTGATTGTAGTTTTGTTTATTAATAATGCTTTTTATTTAGAAAGAGTGAATGTACTTTTGGCAACCTTACCGGCTTTTACCAACCGGGCAAATTCATTCTTGGCTTTCTGAAGTTGTTTTTGGAAAGCAGGATCAGCATGCAGGCGGGCAACTACAGCAGCAGCACAAAGGCGGGCTGCGTCAACATCACTCTGCCAGTGATAACCACAGATGACCCGGCTTTGTCCCATCTCATAACCACGTTTTAATATCTCATTCTGACGGTCTACATTGATCTCTGCAAGGACCAGTGCCTCAGCCCATCCTATCGTAGTATGCCCGGAAGGATAAGAACCATTGGTTGAAAGTTCTTTTTGTTGTGCGGGATTACAAGTATTTTCCTTATAATAAGCAAAAGGACGAATACGCATATAATGATTCTTGGCACTGCGGGTGGCCAGATCACCGGCATCCTCACGCATTTTAAGAACGAGTTTGTAGATCTCCGGGGCATTTTCCTTGCTGATCTCCGTACCAAAAGCTTCAGAGAAAGCATGTGGTACACCATCACCTTCAACCCGGGCATCTGCAGCAGCCTGGTCACCGCGCGGAGTGTCGCGAAGGCTTTTCCCCCATTGGTATTGTGACTCATCATAATACCATTGCATGGATCCTACTGATGGAGGTGGAGGTAAAAGGTCAAGTGAACTGGGTTGTTGACCATCTTGAAGAAAGAAAAGATTTGGGTTAGTTCGGACATCTTTGATCTTTGTACTCTGCGCAAAAGTTGCCGTAGTCGAAAGAAAGGCTAATAAGGCAACGATTAAAGTTTTCTTTTTTACCATTAGTGTTTTAATTAAAAAAGTTATTATTTGTTTAAATTGCGAGAGCAAAAGTAAGGGAGAAAAACAAACAATAAAAGTTGCATTTTGTTATTTGACTAGAAACAACAAATGCAACTTTATACAAAACACTGTCTGATAATAGGTTATTCTATTTGATCAATTTTAAAATATAATATACCATACTGTCTGAATGTTGGAAATAATAGTTTCTCAAAGCTTGGGCATTATCTCCTATCTTACTATGGTAGAGCCGGCTGATAACAGGATTTAAATTACCATAAATGCCGAGGATACCTGGAATAAGGGTACGCTTCAGTGTCGTATCTGCCAATAAAAGTATCAATACTTTCACTTGCTGATTATTACTACTGCTATAATGGAACATGCCTTCTATAATCTCAGGATCCGTACGTCGCATTAAATCAAATAAGGCATCAATATAAGTAGCAATACGGCATACCATATTTTTATCCCTCAGCTCTTCCTCCACATAGATTTTAATGCACTTCCTCAATTTATGTAACATATTAATCTCCTGGATATGCAATTCCAACGGCTGCATATTACAGAGAAAGGCTGCTCTGTCTGCCATCCAAGGTTGACTTCGAAATGTACGAAGTTTGCTCAACAGGATTTGTGCTACATAAGAATAGGTCTTCTGTTTAAGCAAAAACTGTTCACGGTTATCAAGATAATGATTTATCGTAATAACAGCCTCTTCTGTATTCATGCGGTTATAACTTTCACTAAGAGCATTAAAGCTGTCGTCCATATCCGACAGTTTTTTTTCATGGACTTCTTCTTTCCAATGAGCGATACGCTCAGCTACACCGTCATTGACACCACGAAGAACCAATGTCCCATCCATAGTCTTTTCAAATTTATCCAATTCCCTATTCAGCTCTATAACATGTTCTATCCATAATTTATTTTGACGAAACTGTACGACGATCTTATTTACATCACCTGAATCTATAGCCTTTTTAGACTTTTCCATCAGTTCCCTGCTATCAAAGTAGTCTATGTCCTTAATTTTTTGAATCTGTTCCTCCAATGCCCTAACAATCTGAAGGACCGCATCCCGATTGAGCAACATGATCTCAGATGAAATTTCAGAAAATTGCTTATATATCTTCTTTCTTCTAGAAGAATAAATATTAACGGCTTCAATTTTCTGATTAATGGCTTTCAGTTGGTCAGCCTCACGGGGTTCTAAATAATGAATCATCAGATTAAGAATGCGAATACGTCGCTTAAGATCTTCGATATTCTGACGAACAAGATTAATTTCATTCTTATCATATACCCTATAGATAGAATATAAAATACCGCATAAGACTATTAATATCGCCAGCATAGATAAAAGGAGCTGAATACTGACAACATGATCACTAAATGTGACCCATTGTAAAGAATGTTTTTTATTTGAATTAAAACATGCTTCTCCTAAGTCCGATCCAAGATACAGCCGCCCTTGAAAAAGGAAACTGGAAGAAGGTGCAAACTGAATATCACCATAAGAAGTTCCCTTGTCAAGAATATGACCATCATGTAAAGAAAAGCAATGTACCCCTGCTTGTGGCAATGTACACAAGAAACTTTCTCCGAGAAGATATAAACTTTGATTTCCATCTACTCGCAAATACTCACCACCACGCTGCGATAATTGATGGTTAGTAAGTAGAAATAAATCGGAATCATAACTATTGCCTAATTCAACACCTTTAATAAAAGAATATTTTTCTGTCCCCTTTACAAGTTGAATCTTTCCTTTTGAATAATAGTATACACCATTATTGAGCGTGCATATATACACAGCAGCATTATTATCCGATGTATAAAATGAAGTTATATATTTTCCATGCATAGCCTTTACCGTATCCATTTTCCCTGTATTGGCATCGATGCTCAATAAATCATCCTGTATTCCCATCAACACTTTTTCTTGATAAGGTAAAGCTATCATAGCTGTAACATGAGTTGAGGACTG
>DMYZ01000022.1:507-2503 GCA_003483565.1 Prevotella sp. | reverse complement strand
GTAACATAATATAATTTGTTTCCTATTACTCCCATAAGTAAAGGTACCTTATCTTCAGGCAACTGACAGAGCTCCTCTGCCTCCATACTATTTCCACTCTGGCAATATACTCTTCCCTGACGGGTAACCATATATATATAATCATCATTATGGCAGCCCACTATTACATCATAAGCTGTTCTTCCTACATCAAGATGATGTGGAATATGTATCTCAGAATTACCAGCAAGCAAAACGGAGAATCCGTTTCCATCATCAGCAAGAAAAAGATTATGTGCATGGGAATTTATCTCATATCCTAAGTCTTCAGTAAAGAAGTGCTTCATGTCTGTCGACAGTACCAGAGAAGACTGACCGACAAAGTAGTGAATTCCTTCTATGCTAAAATAGGTAAATGCGGGTATACCCAGATTATACTTATGACAGCATCCGCTATCTTTAATATCAAAAAGGAGTTGCTTGTCCGTAAGAACAAACAACTTATTATCCTTTACGTAGACATACTTTATCCTCTGTCCCGGATATAACATCTTCATGCGACCGGATTCCAAGGAAAGACGAAGGAGTCCAGCCGTAGTTACGGCATAAATATACTTATGCTTATATGAACAAAGTTGAATGACAGGGTTTGGCCGGGCTGTCCCCGCCTTAGTCGTTAAAGAATAAGGATAGAGCTGACGAAGTTTGGATTCAGAATCTTTCCGTATAGACATGCAGTACAATCCCTGGGATGTGGCCAGATAAATCGTGTCATTTAACCATAAGATGTCGTAAGGTGAATAGTGACATCCCTTCCCTTCGATCTCATAGGTCTTTATCCAATGAAGAGAATCGCCGGCAATTTCCCATTTTTGTAATCCTGCATTTCGTGATGCAATCCATAATATATTATGATGTTTGGCGTCCCGCACTATATCATAGACACGATCAAGTCCTGTTGAATATGTCTTTCGCTCACCGTAATCTACATGACTGATATACCCCGTTTCTCCTCCTATCCAATATCCATGATTATCACTGGATATCGAAGACAGACGATACTCATAAGTAAAAACTTTTTGTGATAATTTCTTCTCTTTTACTTTCTGTTCACATCCAGCAAAGACTAGTAGTGCAAAAAGTAACACTAGATTTTTATTCAAAAAACTTATTTTCATAAAAAAAAAGCCCGCCAATTTTAAAAGGATTTCGGAGCTGTATTTTACATTATTGCTGTTAATAGATCTTAGTTAACCTATAAAATGCAAATATACTGTTTTTTTTCTATTTAACAAAAAAAGGGCGAATCCAAACTGATCCGTCCTTTATATATATTACTCTTCACATGATTAAATTAACATCATCCCGAGTTTATCACATTCCTTTCTCATCTCCTCCGGCCAGATGCTGGCTTGAATCTCACCGATATGGGCTTTATGCAGCAAAACCATGCAGAGTCGGCTTTGACCGATGCCACCTCCAATACTGAGAGGCAAGTGCTCAGCCAGCAGCTGCTTATGGAAATAAAGTTTTTCCCGATCCTCTGCGCCTTCTATTTTCAACTGCCTCAGCAGACTCTCTTTGTCAACACGGATACCCATACTGCTCAGCTCAAAACTACGGCCTAAGACAGGATACCAGATAAGAATATCACCATTCAGTCCTAGTTTGCCATTCTCTGCCACTGTACTCCAGTCATCATAATCCGGTGCACGGCCGTCATGCTTCTTCCCGTCACTCAACTTACCACCGATGCCTTCTATAAATACGGCACCATATTTCTTGCAGATAGCATCCTCACGCTCCTTCGGCGTCTTGTCCGGATACATATCTAAAAGATCCTGACTATGAATAAAATGAATATCATTAGGCAGAAAAGGCTTGATCTGAGGATAAGTCTCACAAGTAAGATACTCAGTACGTAAAATAGCAGCATAGATACGGCGGACTACACTCTCCAAAAAGGCTATCGTACGTTGCGGACGAGTAATGACCGCTTCCCAATCCCACTGGTCTA
>DMYZ01000022.1:0-456 GCA_003483565.1 Prevotella sp. | reverse complement strand
CTTCCCAATCCCACTGGTCTACGTAAAGAGAATGAAGATTGTCCATTTCTTCATCAGAACGAATAGCATTCATATCAGTGTAGATACCATAACCAGGTTCAACTTTGTATTCAGCCAGAGTAAGACGTTTCCACTTAGCGAGAGAATGGACTACTTCAGCTACAGCATCATCCATATCTTTTATAGGAAAAGAAACAGGGCGTTCCACACCATTCAAGTCATCATTGATGCCCAGGCCTCTCAAAACGAAAAGTGGCGCTGTGACCCGGCGAAGGCGAAGTTCTGTAGCGAGGTTCTGTTGGAAAAATTCTTTGATTTGCTTTATACCCTGTTCTGTCTGGCGCATATTCAGAAGCGCTTTATAACCTTGTGGTTTTATCAATTTACTCATAATTGTTTAGATATTTTTAGATTAATCTTTCTTTTATCGTAGTTGCAAAGATAACATTTTATTAT
>DMYZ01000121.1 GCA_003483565.1 Prevotella sp. | reverse complement strand
GGATTATTTCTCTGCCTTCATACCCATAGAGGACCGGGACGTTGTACGATACCGGCTGACCTCAGGTATGAAGGTACAGGCGGTCTGTACGGTCAGTGACAGGACGGTCTGGCAAAGGATTTGGGCAAGGTAATAGAGAAAGCTGTTAGCATAAAAAGTTGCTCGGGGAAATACACAGTTGAGGTTAATGTTTCAGGCATAAACCCTTTTAAACAGTCGCTTAGTTTATGAAAGCTCTGCGCTATTCCACTCAACATTGGTTCCCATAAAAACATTTTATCGAAGTTAGCACCCGTAATTTTAACTAAAATATCGAAGTTATTTAAGTTTTTTTTTGATTATTATCGAAGTTTGTATATATTTGCAGCAATAAATAGCTGAATTATGGACACAAGAAGACTACTTACGGTATTTTCGGATCAACGGGAAGAGCTCCAACAGAATGACCTTTCTTCCTTATGTTCTCGAGAGGAGGAAAAACAACTCTCTTTGAATAGTAACCTTGCCCAAATTGTCATAGGAGTCAGGCGAAGTGGTAAATCTACTATATGTGAGAAATATCTTCGACAAAACCATGTGAATTTTGCTTATGTCAATTTTGATGATGACCGTCTAAGTAGTTTAAAAACTGAGGATTTTGATATCGTCCTGGATGCACTCTATCAACTATATGGAGATTTCAAGTATCTGTTTTTGGATGAAGTACAGAATATTGCCGATTGGCAATTGTTTATAAACAGGTTGCTGAGGCAGAAAATCCATTTGTTTGTCACAGGTTCTAATTCGAAGTTGCTCAGTACCGAACTGACTACGCATTTGACCGGGCGCCATACAAAAATAGAATTATATCCATTCTCATTTCGGGAATATGGAACCATGAAGAAGGTTGAATTAAACTCTCTTTCTACAAAGGCCGTTGCCCTTCGGAAGAAAGCTTTGAGCAACTACCTAATTGAAGGAGGCTTCCCCGAACTACTCAATGAGACGAATAAACGAGGTTATATAGAAACACTTCTTAACTCGATTATAAAAAATGATATAGCACGCCGGTTCCGAATCAAGTTTGTGGATGTGTTGAGAAGACTGGCAGCATATCTTTCCGATAACTTCTGTCAGGAATTCGTGGCATCAGATCTGGCTAAATTATTCGATATATCAGACCATACGGCTGAAAATTATTATTCTTACTTGAAAGAGGCATACCTGTTGCTCGGTGTTCCTAAATTTTCATATAAGAGCAAGGATCGTATTCGCAATGAAAAAGTATATGTCGTAGATGTCGCTTTCGTCTCAGAACGAAAGGGTACTTTTTCTTCAGAGAATATAGGATGGCGGTTAGAAAATGTTGTTTATATAGAATTGCTTCGCCGTAATCGGCCTGAATACAATGATGTATTCTACTATCGAAACAGCCAGTGGGAAATAGATTTCATCGTAGCAAAAAATGGACAGGTAAACCAGTTGATTCAAGTATCCTATAATATCAGCTCTGAGAAAACACGGAAACGTGAAATCAATGGTCTTGTCAAAGGTGCTGAAAAATTCAAATGCGAAAATTTACTGCTTATCAACTTTGATGAACAGACAGAAATAGAAAAAGACGGACATACGATACAAATAGTTCCTGCTTCTGAATGGCTGACAGGAAACCTATAACAGAGAAACAAGCGTTGCATTGGGGTATTAAAAACAGTATACATTTTCATGCGTACACATACAATGTATTATAATATAGATTATGAAAACAACAATAGGAAGAAAGACGGTATCTTTCAAACTTAATTCTGACCTATTAGAGATATTGAAAAAGAGGGAAAAAGCTTGCAACAGAAGTTTGAATAACTATGTTGAAAGCATTCTTTTGGATGCTGTGTACAATGAGCCTGATGATACAACCATCTCAGCTATCAAGGAAAACCACTCTGGAAAATATGCAGGGAAGGCTGATGTTTCCAGCATGGATGCCTTTAAACGGTCGCTTGACTTATGAAAGTTTGCGCTATTCCACTCGTCATTAATGATTACGATGTCTATTCTCCCACCGATAATGTTACGGAAGAACAGACACCTGTCATTTTAAGAAAAGATGCTGACCTAAGACTTTTTCGCATCCGATTCAGATATCCTCTTAGGACTGGAATAATCTTGTAATTCCTCAAATTTGATACCAACATTAAAAGACCGGCATACACGATGTGTAGTCAGATCATAAGAGCCGGCTGGAATAAAATGAGTATACACCCGCTTAATGTGTTCTTCAGGCTTGAAATCTGCGGGATGATCTACTGCTACAGATTTGATACCCGTATGAAAATAGCCGAAACCATCAAGGACGACCTTTCGTCCTTCCAGGAGTTGATCTTTCATTACATCCTTCAACGCAGAAAGCACCGCAAGGGTGTCAGCTTCCGTAGCCGTACACCTTCTGGTAATCATGTCTGCCAATTCAGGAGTATGAACTACCCCACTAACACAGGCTTTTGCAAACCACTTCCCATTTCGGGAAGGGTGGCTGTGATCAA
>DMYZ01000282.1 GCA_003483565.1 Prevotella sp. | reverse complement strand
AAGCATACGATTTCTTTTTCAGTATATGTGGCTAAAATTGCTTCATTATCAATATTTATTCTATTATTGCTTAATTTATTTAAAAAATAAAATGCATGAAATGCTGGTTTAGGAATGCCACCTTGATCAAGGAGTCCAAAATAACTACTCCCGAAACCTTGTACGGGTCCATTTTCTTCAAACGTACTATCAAATACCCAATAACTTAAAATCTTAGCTTTTCCAATACATTTATAAATTACAGTCAAAATATATGCAGGGTTATTCGATGACCATTCAGTGACAAATAGAGGTAATTGAGGAAGCTTAGAATGATTGATTTTATCTCTAACATAAGAAACTGCTTTAGGAATTACCTCATCTCTAGGCAAAAGATTTTTGCTATTGAAAACTTTATCTTGAGGGTCAGCCTCATAAATATGTGATGAAATAAAGTCAGGTTTACAATTCTCAGCAACACAAAAATCAATGAACTCTGGAACCCATGCCATCTGTGCTGTAGCTGGACCACCGACACGGAACAGATTGTTAACTTTCTTAATCGCATTCCAACTATTTTTATATAAATTGAAATACTGTTCTTGCGAACCCGACCAAAAATTTATATTTGGTTCATTCCAAACTTCAAAATTCCACGAAGAAACTTCATCAAATCCGTATCTTGAGGTTAGGTGCTCAGTGAGATTTTTTATTAAATTAAACCACTCCTCCATATTTTTTGGAGGAGAAGTGTTTGCTCTATACCATAAAATATCTGTCTCACTACTGCGTAGGGGAAGGGGCATAAAGCTCAACTCTACGAATGGTTTCATACCAATTTGTATAATGTTATCAAAAATTTCATCAATATATAAATAGTTCAATCGATCCGAACCATTGCATGTTTCACGGCAAAGCCCCATTTCATCATTTAATAACCCATGAAATCTGACGGCCTTAAAACCACAATTTTTTTTCACAAATTGCAGATGTTGCAACCAGTCGGATCTAAAAGCCACGATAGCTCTATCTGAGCCAATGCATTCTTTCCAATAATGAGTGAAATATCCTATTGAGCCAGAAAGAAATATATCTCCATCGGTATCAGAGGCAATTGATACCGATGGAGATATAATTGTAGAAAAAATGATAGATAAATTAATATCCCTTCTGGTAAGCATAGGTTTTTCCACAACTCTAACCTTTTTTTTCTGTATCTATGGACGGTATATTATTTTGTTTAAGAAAGAATATTTCCCAAAGCTCCCGACACCGAAATATAAGTAATTTTTCAGCACGACTTAAATCATTAATATTTTTCCCAGAAAAGTATTCAGACCAAAATTTTGTTTTTTGTGGTCGAGAGGGAATGGAGCACATATGGCGAAACGCAAACCATGGATTTGAGAGAGCATCCGAAAATGTTAGTGTCGATGGCACTAAAACATCTAGCGTTTCTTTGATTTCACGAGTTCTGGACATGATGAATGGTTCATCCTTTTCAAAAGGAGTTTGGAACCAACCCATTTGTTCCATCCATTTATATCGAAAGCTAGTTTTCCGGATAATCAACGGTGAAAAAATCAAACCAGATAATGCAGGAACATACCAAAACCAAAGCCACGTTTTACTCATATGTAATATTTTCATAGTGTTGTTAGTGGCTAAAGGCATAATATGTTCAACGACGATATAAAGAAGGAAAAGTCCGAAAAGACTGACAGGAAAAAAATGTTGGAAAACTTCTGCGTACGATACACTTCTATCTTCACGATCCTGTTCTCCCCAATGAATTTTTCGTCCTTTAAGCCAGTAAAAAAGGGCCTTTGATATCTGTGTCATTGTAATGGGCGCGATTGCCATTCCCAATACAATAGACAACATATATGACCATAATAATTTACCCAGACCACCAAATCCGTCTAATTGTTTTTTCTTATAAAAATAAAGTGCATAGACCGCAAATCGTGCAATAAATGCAAAAAAGAAAATAAATAAAGATGCATCAAAGAGCCATGAAAACTTTTGTCTTATTATATAAGCTTGTAATGGATGTTGGAGAACATATATCATCCCAAATATACTACCAATGTAAAAAATCAAACCAATCCATGCATTGAAATAATGAAGGGATGATATGAATAGATGCTTCATACCATTAGCTGAAAGACGTTTCATTCGGCACACGCGTAACCAAAAAAGGGCACCATACATCCAGCGTGTTTCACGCTTCATATCATCAATGAGATTTGTTAACTGATCTTCAAAACTTTCCAGATGAGGTAACAACCATACTTCATAGCCTGCACCTTCGAAAAAGGCAGCTTCCACGAAGTCATGAGATAATGGTCGTCCACCTGGAAATGGAGGTTTGGCCTCAAAATAAGGTAAACCTCCATGTTTCATAAACGCATCAACACGCAAAATCGCATTATGCCCAAAATATTGACCTCTACCCATTTTAAAAAAGTATTGACCATAGAAGCTAACAACAACACCAAAGACAGAACCAAAGCTGTTCATTCGTGCATATAAAGTTTTCGTAATAACCCCATAATAAGTACTTTGGATAATTGCCGTATTTTCGTTTCCTTCAATTATTCTAGCCATTTCAGATAATGTCTTTCCTGGCATAAGACTATCTGCATCTAACATGACCATGAACTTGTAGTTTTTCCCCCATCTTTTTATAAAATCAGAGGTGTTGCCAATTTTGGCATCAATATTAGAAATCCTGTTTCTATATATTATATTTACATTCGGATATTTTTCTAACAACACTTGGTAGACATAATGTTCTTGAAAAATGATGTCTTCTTTTCTGCTATCTGATAGTATTATAAAATCAAAATGTGAGAATTCCTTGTAAGCCCTTAAGTCTTCAATCATCGCACCTAAAGCAGCACCAACACGCCTAATATCTTCGTGGTAAATTGGTATTAGTAGAGCTACGCGTGTGTCCTCACATAAATCTTTTTGTTTATGCACGGGATTATAAGGGTCTTTTTCTGGTCCCCGGAGTGCAGCATATAAACCAAACCATATTGTGATGAAATATGATGACCCTACAAATCCAAGTAGAAAACTACATATTGAAAATGGTATTATAAAATATTTTGGATAATTATACATTACCATAAAAAATATTAGAACAAGAACGGAAAAAACATTAAAAGCAGTTGTTAGTATCCATAATACTATCGTTCTTTTTTTACTTTCCTTCCTCCAATCTAGGGCTTCATGGTTTTCTGAGGAATTAATATAGGACATAATTAACCAACGATTTTTTTATATTGACATCATCATTATCATGAGAAGAAAACCTCGCCCAATTTCCAGGAGGAGGTCCTCTATCACCTAAACTTTCAAATATAGTTTTTCTCAACTCTTCCCAAGATGAAACACTTTCATTGGTAATATCAATACCGCCATCCTGTGCAACGATAGATAAGTTAACCTTAAGGTCGGTTTTAATATTATTAATACAGTTCATAATATTCCTGCCTTCTATAATTAACAATACTTATTTGATTGCTGCGCCCATTGCGGCAGGATATCCAACACTCATAATAATATTAACAGCTTGCTGTAGAGTTACACTACGAGCCGGTGGAATATAAACCAAATCTTTGTCATTAATGGGGAAGGTTTGTGCTGCTTTCATACCTTCAGTTTTATCGAAATTAATCCGATAAATCATTCGAAGTGCATGTTTGAATACAAAAATAGATCTACCTTGTGCAGCATTAGGACTCATATCTCCCGCACCAGCTAGAACATCTGCCAAAGATGGTGTCTCATCGAATGGAACCATTGTTGGCGACTTCCAACCTGCTCCTAAGCATAATGCTCTAACAATAGGAGTGTGCTGCAAAACCAATCTATCTCCAGACTGCAACGGTATATCCTGAGATAAAGCGGTTTTCATGGGTACATTAAAACTTTTCCCATGTCGGATAATTACAACATTATTAACACCCAAATCACTGCCTTGTTTGGAAGGGTCGAAAACCTTGAAGCCTCCGGCTCGTGCGATAGCTTCGCTGATATCTATTCCTCCTTCAGACCAATTAATCACTGTTGGTGCATTAACCGCCCCCATAACTACAACATTTTGAGCTTTATTTTCTTCGATGTGTATAGCTGCTTCAGCCTGTGGAAATATCTGTGTTCGACTATAGCGTTCGGCAATAACTTTTTCTGCATTGTGAAGCGTCAAGTTTTTTACATAAACCTGACCAACATAGGGTAAATCAACTGTTCCGAGATGCGAAACAGTATAGCGCCCCATATTCCTTGCTTGTGGAACATTCCCCAATACAATATCAGACTGCCCGGAAGCAACCCACAATGACAGGTCGAGCGTGTCTCCAGGCGCAATAGTAATTGCGGTTATATTCGGCTTCTTCAAATCATCTAGTACATTACTTAATTCTTCTTCTTGCCTGGCAATTGCTTCATTCCAGAGCTGAGAGGCTATATCTTCGTTGACTTCTTCAACGGGAATGGAGTTTGTATTTTTATCCAATATTAAGGATGCGTGAGGTCCTGTCGAAGGCATGAATGCACAGCCACCTAATAAGAATAGGGGGAGTGTGCTGATGGAAAGAATTTTACGAAAAAGCATTTTATGGCTCCAGGTATTTTATGGGTTTGATATTTTTATTTCACTACGAGATAAGCAACGTAGCTCATAGCTAAGATACTGAGCGTCCATAGCAGTGCTTTTGGCATGGTTGCGTCACTTGGACGAACGGAGTTCTCAACGATATCCACATGATATGAACTCCTATAGGCTAATTGCTCGATATCCTGGAGATTTTGATCATCCATTTGGATAATATTAATATCCTCCAATATATTTTGTTTTAATTCGGTATATTTTTCATA
>DMYZ01000008.1:13484-13755 GCA_003483565.1 Prevotella sp. | reverse complement strand
GTGGATTGAGCACAGATGATAAGTACCCGGTAATGACAGTGGGGACTTCTTCTGCTACAATGCAGACCACTTATCCTGCAACAATTAAAGGTATTCAGGATGTTGAGATTCGTCCGAAAATATCCGGATTCATTACTAAAGTTTGTGTTCATGAAGGTGAAACGGTTGGTGCAGGCCAACTTCTCTTTGTAATAGACAATGAAACTTATCAGGCTGCTGTTCGTGAAGCTCAGGCTGCTGTTGGTCAGGCTCGTGCCTCTATCAATACAGC
>DMYZ01000008.1:11264-13163 GCA_003483565.1 Prevotella sp. | reverse complement strand
TGCCTTATAAGGTAGGTGCTCTAGTAAGCGCTTCCAGTGCGGATGCTTTGACTACGGTATCTAATATCAGTACGATGGAAGTATTTTTCTCTATGAGTGAAAGTGATATTCTTAGTTTGGCTAAGACGTCTGGTAATATTCAGGCAGCACTGAAGAGTTTCCCTGCAGTGAAATTGCAGTTGGCTGATGGTTCTACTTACAGTCTGCCGGGAAAGGTTGTCAAGGCTAGTGGCGTGATTAATGCTACTACAGGATCTGTATCTTTGATCGCCCACTTTACCAATCCGCAGAGACTATTAAAGAGTGGTGGCTCCGGAGCTATTATCGTACCAAAAAATAATAATGATGCTATTGTCATTCCGCAGTCGGCATGTTCTCAGGTGCAGGATAAGATCTTTGTATATATCGTAAACAGTAATAATAAGGTGAAATATTCTGAGATTACAGTTGATCCTCAGGATGACGGCTCAAACTATATTGTAACCAGTGGACTTCATACTGGTGACCGTATTGTAACAAAGGGTCTTACTACACTGGAGGATGGTATGAAAATCACTCCGATTACAGAGGCTCAGTATGCACAGAATATTGATAAGGCTGCCAAACTTGGTGCTGAACAAGGCTCTGCTAAAGGCTTCATCAAAGCGATGACCAGTAAATAAGCATGTAATAGTGCTTATGAATAATGAAGAGTAAATTCTTCTAAATTCTAACTTTAAAATTAAAGGGAATGTCATTTTCAAACTTTATAAAACGCCCGGTACTCTCGACGGTGGTTTCCATCTTCTTCGTCTTACTGGGCACAATCGGACTGATATCGCTGCCTATTGAGCAATACCCGAATATTGCTCCACCGACTATCACGGTGTCTACCACCTATACTGGTGCTGATGCTCAGGCCGTATTGAATTCTGTTATCACTCCGCTGGAGGAAAGTATCAATGGTGTTGAGAATATGACTTATATGTCATCTACAGCATCTAATGGAGGAAGTGCATATATCACAGTATATTTCAAGCAGGGTTCTGATCCTGATATGGCTGCGGTTAATGTACAGAACCGTGTGCAACAGGCTCAGGCTTTGTTGCCTTCTGAGGTTACTCAGGTTGGTGTGACTGTTTCGAAGCGCCAGACGTCCAATGTCATCATGTATTCTTTGACAACTGATGACGGCAGGTATGATGCGAAGTTTCTGACAAACTATAATAATATCAACATTGTTCCAATGTTGAAGCGTATCAATGGTGTAGGTGATGTGCAGAGTCCTTCTATGGCTGATTATTCTATCCGTATCTGGCTTAAACCGGATAAGATGAAAGAATATGGTCTGATCCCATCGGACGTGACTGCTGCTCTAGCCGGACAGAATATTGAGGCGGCTCCTGGTAATATGGGTGAACAGAGCGATAAAGCTTATGAGTACACTCTACGTTACAAAGGACGTTTGTCTGCTCCTGTTGAATATGATAACATTATATTAAAGAGTACGACAACCGGACAGACTTTGAAATTAGGAGATGTAGCCAAGATAGAACTGGGGAGTCTGATGTATAGTGTAAACATACGTAACAACGGGCGCCCAGGTGTAATCGGTATGGTACAGCAGATTGCCGGCAGTAATGCTACTCAAATTGCCACTGATGTTAAAACTGCGCTTGCAGAACAGGCCAAGAGTTTTCCTCCAGGTATGAAGTATACCATAGAGCAGGATGTAACAGAGTTCCTTTATGCCTCTATAGAAGAGGTGGTTTCTACTTTGTTTATCACTCTGATATTGGTGTTCATTGTTGTATACATATTCTTGCAGGACTTCCGAAGTACTTTGATCCCTATGATTGCGGTACCGGTTGCCTTAATTGGTACATTTCTATTCCTTTGGATCTTTGGATTCTCCATCAA
>DMYZ01000008.1:10638-11128 GCA_003483565.1 Prevotella sp. | reverse complement strand
TGGACCAAGGATACAAGAGTGCACTTACGGCAAGTATTGATGCAATGAATGAGATTAGCTCGGCTATTATTTCCATTACTTTGGTAATGTCTGCTGTGTTTATCCCTGTATCCTTCATAGGCGGTACATCTGGTACATTCTATCGTGAGTTTGGTATTACTATGGCTGTGTCTATTGTTATTTCAGCAATCAATGCATTGACTCTTTCTCCTGCACTTTGTGCGATCCTATTGAAGCCGCATAAGGAAGAAGAGGAAGAAAAGAAGATGAGTTTTATTGATCGTTTCCATGCAGGATTTAATACTCAGTATGATAGAATTCTTAAGAAATATAAGAAAGGTGTAGAAAGAGTTATTAATCATCGAATTATTACATTAGTTACAGTCGTTGCAGGTATTGTGCTTCTTGTCGTAATGATGGGGGTGACCCGTACAGGTCTTGTTCCTGATGAGGATACCGGTACTTTATTCTGTACTATTTCTGCTGCTCC
>DMYZ01000008.1:0-10381 GCA_003483565.1 Prevotella sp. | reverse complement strand
GAGCGTCCTTCCGGATTCTTCCATAAACTTGCTGGAATATGGCAAGGGGATGGACTGATGAGATTTTTTGTCAATCCTACAGAAGCAAACTCGGTATTAGGTATGATTTATAAGCAGACCGCAAATATTAAGGATGCACAGATTCTGGCCTTCGGACCTCCTATGATTCCAGGTTTCTCTGCTAATAATGGTGTAGCTGTAACCTTGGAGGATAAAACAGGCGGTAATCTGAATAAGTTCTTTAATATTGCACAGGATTATTTGAAGGCTTTGAACAAACGACCTGAAATCCAAAAGGCGATGACATCATACAATCCTGATTATCCTCAGTATATGGTTGATGTTGATGTCGCTAAATGTATTCAGGCTGGTACTACTCCTGCTGCAGTCCTTTCTACTATGCAGGGATATTATGGTGGTCTTTACGCATCCAACTTCAATGCTTATGGAAAGTTATTCCGTGTCATGATTGAAGGTAATGTTGAGAGCCGTATGACAAAAGAAGGTCTAAGCAATATTTACGTTCGGACATCGGACGGGATGTCCCCTGTCAATGAGTTTGTCAAACTTCATCGTGTTTACGGGCCATCCAATATCAACCGTTTTAACCTGTTTACTTCTATCAATCTGACGATTACGCCAAATAATGGTTATTCGACAGGTCAGGCTATTAAGGCTGTACAGGAAGTTGCTAAGCAGAAGTTGCCTACCGGATATGGTTATGAATTCTCCGGTCTGACTCGTTCAGAGGCTGAAAGTAGTAATTCTACCGCGTTGATCTTTGTACTTTGTATAGTTTTTGTATACTTGATATTGTCTGCGCAGTATGAGAGCTATATTCTGCCATTGGCAGTAGTCCTTTCTATACCGTTTGGTTTGGCAGGTGCATTTATATTCACTAATTTGTTCGGTCATTCCAATGATATTTATATGCAGATCTCGTTGATTATGTTGATTGGTCTGTTGTCAAAGAATGCTATCTTGATTGTTCAGTTTGCTCTAGAGCGTCGTAAGACGGGTATGGCGATTAAGTATTCTGCTATTTTGGGTGCAGGAGCTCGTCTTCGTCCTATTCTGATGACATCACTCGCTATGATTATTGGTTTGATTCCGTTGATGTTTGCATCAGGTGTTGGCCGTAATGGTAACCAGACTCTGGGTGCTGCTGCAGTAGGAGGTATGTTGATTGGTTCTGCTATCCAGATTTTCATTGTGCCTGCTCTGTTCTGTATATTCCAGTGGTTACAGGAGAAATTTACTCCATTGAAGTTCGAAGATGAGGAAAATCCTGAAGCTGCTGCTGAACTTGCGCAATATGCACATGCAAAGAAAACGCAAGAAACTTATGTTAATCAATTAGACAAAGATGAAAATAAATAATATCCTTATTATAGGTCTTGCAGCGTTCTCCTTGAGTAGCTGCAAGACACTGTATGGAAAGTATGATCGCCCACAAGTAAATACCAAGGGACTCATCAGAGATCCGGCTTCGGTGTCTGATACCTTGGCGGTGAAGGATACGACAACCTTTGCCAATTTGCCGTGGCGCAGCGTATTCACTGATCCAGAGCTTCAGTCTCTCATAGAGAAGGGATTGGCTAATAACCCGAACTTACTTAATGCTGCACTGAATGTGGATATGGCACAGGCACAGTTGAAAGCTGCTAAACTTTCATTCTTGCCTTCTTTTACCTTTACACCTAAAGGAACCCTTTCTGGAGTACAAAGTTCTTCGACCGTAAGCAAAACTTATGCTCTGCCTGTAAATGCCAGCTGGAATGTTGACCTTTGGGGCAAGTTGCTCTCATCAAAGCGGTCAGCACAGATGACTTTATTGCAGAGTAAAGATTATCAGGTTTCGGTGCAGACCAATCTTATTGCCAATATTGCGAACATGTACTATACTTTGTTGATGCTTGACAAAGAAATAGAGATAGTCAATGATATGGAAAAGTTGACTATGGATACTTGGAATATTATGAAGCTGGAGCATAACACTGTTGCAGGTGTACGTTCTACGGCAGTACAAAGCGCAGAATCAAGTTACTATTCTGTGTTAACGCAGAAAACAGATTTGCAGCGTCAGATTCGTGAAACTGAGAATTCGCTTTCTCTTCTTGTTGGTGAACAGGTTCAGACAATTTCAAGAGGAAAACTTGAAGATGAAAATCTTCCAACCAGTTTTTCCACTGGCGTAGGTATTCAGCTGCTTCGTAACCGTGCTGATGTACATGCTGCTGAAATGACTTTGGCAGGATGCTTTTATAATGTAGAGACAGCTCGCAGCCGCTTTTATCCCTCATTGAATATTGCTGGTACTGGCGAGTTTACTAATAGCCTCGGATCTATTGTCGTTAATCCCGGAAAATGGCTGTGGAGTGCCGTCGCATCTTTAACTCAGCCGATTTTTGATAATGGACAGCTTATAGCGAATCTCCGTGTAGCCAAAGATACTTATCAGCAGGCTTACAATACTTGGCAGAATCAAATACTGACAGCAGGCAGTGAAGTGAGCAATGCTTTGGTACTTTATAATGCTTCAGCCCAGAAAAGTGTTATTGAGACTAAACAGATTGCGGTGTTAAAGCAAAATGTAGAGGATACTCGTGACTTGATGGCAAGCTCTGGCAGTACTTATCTTGAAGTAATCACAGCACAGTCTTCATTGCTGAATGCTGAGTTGTCAAAAGTTTCTGATGACTTTTCCAAGATGCAGGCTGTGGTTAATCTCTATTATGCATTGGGTGGAGGTTCTAAATAATAATCTATAAATTGAGAATATATGGCAAGTGATATAAGTCCAAAAGCATACGTATCCCCAAAGGCTAAAATCGGTGATAACTGTAAGGTTTTTCCATTCGCCTATATTGAGGATGATGTGGAAATCGGTGACAATTGTGTTGTTTACCCATTTGTAAGTATCCTTGACGGTACCCGTATGGGTAAGAACAACAAAGTGTACCAGGGAGCTTCCCTCGGTGCTCTGCCTCAGGATTTTAAATTTACTGGTGAACAGTCAGAACTCGTTATCGGAGATGATAATATTATTCGTGAGAATGTAGTTATCAACCGTGCTACTAATAAAGGTGGAAAGACTGTGATTGGTAATAATAACTTCTTGATGGAAGGTGTCCATATTTCCCATGACACTGTTGTGGGGGATAACTGCGTGTTCGGTTATGGTACAAAGATTGCCGGTCGGTGCGAGATCCATAATGGGGTGATTTTTTCTTCATCAGTTATTGAGAATGCTAAGACACGTGTCGGGCGTCTGGCTATGGTTCAGGCGGGTACTACCTTCTCCAGGGATGTACCTCCTTACATTATAGCTGGCGGAAAACCTGTAACCTATGGTGGTCCCAATAATACGATGATGACAGCTGCTGGTATTGAAACAAAAAGACAGAAGCATGTTGCAAATGCTTATCGCCTGATCTTTCATGGGCAGAATAGTGTGTTTGATAGTGTGTTACAGATCAATGAACAGATTCCTGACGGCCCTGAAATTCGTGATATTATCAATTTCATCAATGCCACAGAAAAAGGAATTATAGGC
Organism: Prevotella sp.; assembly: GCA_003483565.1. GTDB lineage: Bacteria > Bacteroidota > Bacteroidia > Bacteroidales > Bacteroidaceae > Prevotella. The sequence goes on along the minus strand of DMYZ01000008.1, from coordinate 6,825 downwards.
AAGATGTAAAATAGTCTGTATTATACTTGATTTTGTTTTAATATAGATAAAGGGGAACTTATTCATGAAATGAGTTCCCCTTATGTTTTTTTATAATTCTTTTAATGGATTCAATAAGAGGCTGTACAAGGTATGCCAAGGGTAAGGACGCGATCTCTTATATTGTCTAGTTCTTCGTGAGTGGCTTTACATAATTCTTGGTCAGGAGTTTCTCGCTCGATAGTGTATACCATGACTTCTTCTGGCTTGATATCTTTGACAGCCTCCAGCCAAGGATTTACGAATTTCTCTGTGGTGTTATTTACGTCTTTTCCTTTATAGTTGCCTTTGAGAAACATGGTCTGGATAATGATATGACCATTAAACGTCTTCATGCCCTCAATAATTTTATTGACATCATAAGGTTTTCCTGTCGGGCGGTCGAGCAGGTTAATGTAATCTGCATCTACAGTATCCAACTTTAGAATATTATTGTTTACTTTCATTAAAGCATTGTGAACTGCAGGATTATCAATAAAAGTACTGTTGCTCAAGACACTTACTTTAGCCTTCGGGCAATATTGATTGCGGAGACGGATGGTGTCGTTGATAATTTCAGCAAATTCGGGATGCCCTGTCGGTTCGCCGTTCCCTGCAAAAGTCAAGACATCGGGATAGATGCCCTCTGCCTTCATTTGCTTTAATTTATATTCAAGAGCTGTCGCCACTTCTTCTCGTGTAGGACGTTTATGGTGAGGACGGTGATCTTTATTATAACCGCATTCACAATAGATACAGTCAAAGGTGCATACCTTGCCGTCATCTGGCATAAGATTGATACCCAAAGAAATACCTAGCCTGCGACTGTGTATGGGGCCGAAGACAGGTGAGGGATATATGATAGTACTCATGATAATAATTAATTTTTTCTGAAATAAACTTGTTCGCAAAGATAATCAAATTTATCAAAACAGCCATTAGAAGTCTATAATTTAGCGTTAATACTCGTTAAAGTGTTGGCTGGCTGTATATTTTTTTGTTACTTTGCACCAAGTTTGGTTTAAACTGTCTTGCCCTAGGTGATATCCTATCGTGAGGATATGGCAGCAGATCAATTAATTGGCTTAAAATACCTTTTTGTAATGGGAAAGAGACGCAGAAGCACCCGTAGTCATGTAGAACTGCAGGTAGTTACTCTATGTATAAGCACTGCTATGGTGCTCGTTTTGCTAGGAATGGTTGTTTTCTCCGTACTGACTGCACGGAACCTCTCTAGTTATGTAAGGGAGAATCTTGTCGTGACAATAATGCTTGATCAGGATATGTCATCAAATGAAGCTCAGCAGATGTGTAACAGACTAAAAACTCGTCCTTATATTAATCATTTGAATTATGTAAGCAAGGAAGAGGCTCTTAAGGAGGGAACAAAGACTCTTGGGGCCAATCCTACTGAGTTCGCAGGTGTCAATCCTTTTCTTTCTTCTGTTGATATTACCTTGAAGGCCAATTATGCTAATACGGATTCCTTAAAATGGATCACAAAGGAATTGAAGAATTATCCAAAGGTCAGTGAAGTTGATTTTCAGAAAGATTTGGTTGATCAGGTAAATGCAAATATAGCTAAGATAGGACTAATACTGCTTGTGTTAGCAGTGTTGCTTACTTTTGTTTCATTTTCATTGATCAATAATACGGTTAAACTTGGTGTCTATGCCCGACGCTTTTCTATTCATACCATGAAGCTTGTAGGAGCATCCTGGGGATTTATCCGCAAACCGTTTGTGAAGAAAGCCGTTCTTATAGGCGTTATTGCTGCTCTTATTGCTTGTGCCGTGTTGGGTGGCTTCATTTTCCTGCTTTATCGTTACGAACCAGACATACAACTTATTGTAGCGTGGCCTGAAATGGTTATCACAGGAGTTGTCGTCTTTCTTTTTGGAGTCATTATTACTGCTGTATGTGCTAGCATCTCAGTTAATAGGTTCCTTAAGATGAAAGCAGGTGAACTTTACAAGATTTAAAAAATAAAACTAAAAGATATGGATAAGAAAAATTTAGCATTCGATAAAGTCAACTTCATTCTGTTGGCTGTTGGCATGTTAATTGTCATTATTGGATTTATTGTCATGAGTGGATCTGAGTCAACCGAGACTCATTTTGATCCTGCAGTGTTGGATGCAAGAAGAATTAAGGTCGCTCCTGTCATTTGCTTGATTGGTTTTGTCTCTATGATTTATGCTGTTATTCGCAAACCAAAGGATGAGGAAAGCCATAATATTGATAAATCAGAAGATAAGGAAGAAAAGTAATGAGTCTTATACAAACGATTATTATCGCTATCGTAGAAGGATTGACAGAATTTCTTCCTGTATCATCTACTGGTCATATGCTTATTGCTGAGAATCTCCTGGGAGTACAGAACTCTGCTTTTGTCAGGGCATTTACCATTATTATACAGTTTGGTGCTATTATGTCTGTAGTAGTGCTTTACTGGAACCGTTTCTTCTGTCTTGACCATTCACCTGCTCCTGCAGGAAGTAATGCGTGGGAGAGATTGAAACATAAGTGGAATTTCTATTGGATGCTTCTCATCGCTTTTATTCCAACAGCACTTATAGGTCTTGTTGTTAAGAAATCAGGAGCGATAGATTTCCTTCTTGATCCTGCACATGCAATTTGGATCGTGCCGTTAACACTTGTTGCTGGTGGCATTTTTATGTTGTTTTGTGATCAGATTTTCAATAAAGGTAGAGAACAAAATCATGTAACGGAAAAGCGTGCTTTCAGGATTGGCATTATTCAGTGCATCTCTATGATTCCTGGCGTATCTCGCAGTATGTCTACAATAGTAGGCGGCATGTCGCAAAAACTGACTCGAAAGAATGCTGCAGAGTTTTCCTTTTTCCTTGCTGTTCCCACAATGGCAGCTGCCACTGGCCTTGATGTTCTTGAACTTTTTGTCGGTGGAGATGCCGTTGGTACAAGTTGGGCTACGGGACATAATCTGTTCCTGCTTGCTATAGGAAGTTTTGTTGCCTTTATCGTTGCCTTGTTTGCAATGAAATGGTTCGTATCTTTTCTTACCAAATATGGTTTCCGCCTTTTTGGCTGGTATCGTATTCTTGTTGGTGGGATAATCTTGGCTCTTTTATTTATGGGCCATTCACTTGTCATATTTGGTTAATGGATTTTATCAAGGGAGAGATTTTCGCTGTTGATAAGCCTTATGGAATGTCAAGTTTCGGGGCTCTTGCTCATATCCGTTACTTGCTTTCGCACTATTTGAAGCATAAGGTTAAGATAGGGCATGCTGGAACATTGGATCCTCTTGCTACAGGTGTGTTGATTTTATGTACGGGTGGAGCTACTAAAAAGATAGAGAGTCTGCAATATCATACTAAAGAATATATTGCAGGTTTGCAGTTGGGAGCTACTACTGCCAGTTATGATTGCGAGCATACGGTGAATCATACTTTCCCAACACGACATATTACAAGAGAATTGATTCTTGAGACTTTAAAGCAGTTCGTGGGTGATATAGAGCAAGTACCTCCAACGTATAGTGCTGTAAAGGTAGCAGGTGAGCGTTCTTATGCTTTGCGTAGAGCTGGTGAAGATGTTAAACTGAAACCAAAGAATATACATATAGAAAGTATTGATTTGCTCAGTATCGATTTACAGAAAAAAACATTGATGATTAAAGTGGTGTGTGGAAAAGGAACTTATATTCGTGCTCTGGCAAGAGATTTTGGTAAAGCTTTGGGAAGTGGAGCTTTTCTCACTTCCTTACGCCGCACAAAGGTTGGCGATATCACCATAGATAATTGTGTAAGCTTTGATCATTTTCAGGACTGGCTTCACACCATTAATATAGAAGAAAAATAATAGAAAGGAGATAATTGCAAATATATGAAACTATCACAATTCAAATTTAAGTTACCACAGGAGCTTATTGCTCTTCATCCGCATCAGACGGAGAATACGATTACACGTTCTGATGGCAGTAAAATGACTTTTACTGTTACTCGCCGTGATGAATGTAAGTTGATGGTTCTACATAAAAGATCACAGTCGATAGACATGTTCAAGAAGGATGCTAAGGGCAATCCTATTGAGGGAGAGTTTCTTGACTTTCGTAATGTTCTCGATTATTTTGATGATGGAGATACCTTTGTCTTTAATGATACCAAAGTCTTTCCTGCACGCCTTTATGGTACAAAGGAAAAGACAGATGCCAAGATTGAAGTGTTTTTGCTTCGTGAATTGAATGAAGAGATGCGCCTTTGGGATGTACTTGTTGAGCCTGCCCGCAAAATCCGTATCGGTAATAAACTGTTTTTTGATGATTCTGGTTCTATGGTAGCAGAAGTTATTGATAACACCACAAGCCGCGGACGTACGCTTCGTTTCCTTTATGATAGTTCTCATGAAGAATTTAAGCGTAATCTTTATGCTTTGGGTGAAGCTCCTCTGCCGAGATATATTATTGATAATCGTGAAAATCATCATGCTACAGCAGATGATTTAGAACAGTTCCAGTGTGTCTTTGCCAAGAATGAGGGCGCTGTAACAGCTCCGGCTACTGGTCTTCATTTTAGTCGTGAATTGCTGAAAATGATGGAAATTAAAGGTGTTCGAAGTGCCTATATTACTCTTCATTGTGGTTTGGGCAATTTCCATGAGATTGAAGTCGAGGATTTGACTAAACATAAGATGGATTCTGAACAGATGTTTATTGGACATGAGGCTTGCAAAACGGTAAACAGTAGTAAGATGGCCGGTCATCATATATGCGCTATAGGAACTAGTGTTGTCAAGGCAACTGAGACAGCAGTAGGTACAGACGGATTGTTGAAGGAATATGAAGGATGGACTAATAAGTTTATTTTTCCTCCGTATGATTTTGGACTTGCTGACAGTATGATGTCTAATTTCTATCATCCAGAGTCACCTTTGATGATGGAAACGGCTGCTTTCGGAGGTTATGATCTTGTAATGGAAGCTTATCAGAAAGCTGTAGAAGGCAGATATAAGTTTGGCTGTTACGGTGATGCTTTACTTATTTTAAACGATTAATATGCATATAGTATATTTAGGCCTTGGAGCTAATATAGGGAACCGAAAGCGGACAATACATGAAGCCATTGAAAAAATGGAAAATAAAGTGGGGCATGTTTTGCGCCAGTCTTTACTTTATGAAACGAAGCCTTGGGGCTTTGAGTCTCCAAACGATTTCCTCAATGCCTGCATTTGCGTTGAAACTCCTCTTTCCCCTCGACAGCTTTTATTGGCAACTCAGCAGATAGAAAAAGATTTGGGAAGGGTGGAAAAGTCTACTGATCAGGGATATCATGATCGTATAATAGATATAGATATTCTTCTTTATGATCAGGTAAAGGTTGATGAACCTGATCTAAAGATTCCACATCCATTGATGGAAGAGCGTGATTTTGTGATGAAACCTTTGAAGGAAATATTAGATAAATAAAAAAATCCTGATCGCTAAGCGGTCAGGATTTTTTATTTCTTTGTTTTGCAAGAGATTACTTGCGGAGACCAAGAGCCTTGATAACGGTACGATAACGCTCAATGTCACGATCGTGAAGATAGTTAAGAAGGGCACGACGCTTGCCGACAAGTTTAGTCAGAGAACGGGTTGTAACGAAATCTTTATGATTTTCTTTTACATGTTCTGTAAGATGCTTGATACGATAAGTGAATAATGCGATTTGGCTTTCAGCAGAACCTGTGTTCTTTACATCCTTGCCATACTCTGAGAAAATCTCCTCTTTTTTAGCTTTGTCTAAATACATGATTTTGATTAATAAAATACATTGCAATCACATCCTTTAAGCGTTTTCAGCCTTAATCACAACTTAGAAACGCTTTCAAATGCATCGGACTTTCCGAAAATGCGGTGCAAAGTTACAACTTTTTGTTATATAATACAAGTTTTTCCAATATTTTTTCGTATTTTTGCACTCTGTAATAAAGCATATAAGGTAAAAGAAATGCAAGACATAAGAAACATTGCAGTAATTGCACACGTCGACCACGGAAAAACAACATTGGTTGACAAGATGATGATCGCTGGTAACCTGTTCCGTGACGGCCAGGATAACAGTGGTGAAGTATTAGACTCCAATGATTTGGAGCGTGAGCGAGGGATAACGATTCTTTCTAAAAACGTTTCAATCAACTGGAAAGGGACTAAAATTAATATTCTCGATACTCCTGGACACTCAGACTTCGGTGGTGAGGTAGAACGTGTGCTCAATATGGCAGATGGTTGTCTGCTTCTTGTTGATGCCTTTGAAGGTCCTATGCCTCAGACTCGTTTCGTTCTCCAGAAGGCGTTGAAGCTTGGGTTGAAACCTATAGTTGTTGTTAACAAGGTCGATAAGCCAAACTGCCGTCCTGAAGAGGTCTATGAGATGGTATTTGATCTGATGTGTGATCTTAACGCTACAGAGGATCAGCTTGATTTCCCTGTTGTATATGGTTCTGCCAAAAATGGCTGGATGGGGCCTGATTTTAATAAACCGACAGATAATATTGATTATCTGTTGGACAAGATCATAGAGATTATTCCGGCGCCAAAGGTTTTGGAAGGTACTCCTCAGATGTTGATAACATCTCTTGATTATTCTAACTATACTGGTCGTATTGCTGTCGGACGTGTTCGCCGTGGCACTTTGAAGGATGGCATGAACATTACGATCTGTCATCGTGACGGAGCTTTTGAAAAGACAAAAATCCGTGAACTCCATACTTTTGAGGGCATGACTCATAAGAAGACAGACGAGGTTAAATCTGGTGATATCTGTGCTGTTATAGGTTTGGAAC
>DMYZ01000132.1:1298-6834 GCA_003483565.1 Prevotella sp. | reverse complement strand
TTTTTTTACAGGAAGTTGCAGCTATATCTATCGTCTTGCAACCTATGTTATGACACTAGCCTATTGGATGCTTCACGGAATGCTTTGATTATGTGACCTGCATTCCAGATCATTCATACTCTTTTTGCAGGAGCACCAATGTATCTGTTGTCAGCAGACAGTGTCTCGTTCTTCATCAGTACCGACAGTGGATCAAGGATGGCATTCTTTTCCATCTTCGAATCATAAAGTACAACAGACATACCACCAACAGAACAGTTTTCTTCTAGCGTTACATACGACATTTTCATCACACGATCCTCAAAGAGGTGGGTCTGCATGGTACAGTTGTCGTTAAGGGCAGCGTAGTCATCCACATGTATCAGGTCAAATTCTGTAATCTGTGTTGTAAACAGACAAGCTCGTTTGCCAATCTTGCAGCCAAGTAGCCGAAGTGGATACTTTATAAATGGTGTTCCGGTAAGGATGTTCAGGCAAAATAGTACCAGGAAATTCTCATACAGACCGGTGACAAGTTCGCTACGCCATACAAATCCGCTCCATAGGGGCTTGTTTTGTGGTATGTATTTTCCCACGATGATCCATTTCAGCAGTGCTGTAATAAATATACCGATAATCGATGCACCGATGTAGAGCAGCGGGAACCATAATATTAGCTCACTAAGATCTCTCTCAATCTGCATATAAGAAGTTACATCGGTGATGAGACCCGCCATGAAGATGAAAAAGGTTGATGGCAGGACAACACGGAAAAACTCGATGAAATAACGATAGCAGAACAGTTTTCTGGATGGCTTGTAAGTGCGTTCTGCCGAGAAATCATGATTGACATCCCTTCGTGGCAGGAATACTGCAGGTGATCCGAACCAGTTTGTGCCATCTTTTGCCGGCAGATTTTCTTCCTTCATCTTTGAAAGTACTCCCACAAGCACATCGTCTCCAAGCTTGGTCCCAGGGCTCATTACGGCACTGTTGCCTACGAATGTACGGTTTCCGATATATGTTTTGGCTATTTCGATATAGCCGTTACGGACATATGAAGCTCCCACTGAAACAGAATCTGCCAGAAAACATTCATCTCCCGTAACCAGTAAGTCTGGCGAAATAAACTCTACAGTGGATATTTCCACACGTTTTCCCATCTTTACACCCAGCATCTTGAACCACTTTTGCAGGTAGAGCGTTGTGTAGAGTGTGCCTATTACCTGCAAGCTTAATTTCATCAACTGGTCAAAAAACCATTTCTTATAGTAGAAAAGACTGTTCACTTTGTAGCGTCCTTCCTTGATATTGCCCAGAAGCAACCATTTGAATATTGCGATAATCACTGTCAGAAGGACCACGAATGATACGCCGATGAGTAGTGTTATCCATGCAAAATGCCAGATACTGGAAATATAATTGATGTGAGCTACTGCCAACATACCAGGGAAGAAAGCCACCATTGTGACGAGTGGAATAATGAACACACATGCCAATGAGAGCAACGTAAATTTCGTAGACCATAGTTTGATAGTCTCTTTCTTTTCATTGACCCCTATTTTGCGGGGAGGTGAGCCACCCCAATTCTCATTATCAGGTATTGTCGTACCTTCTGGAATTAGTGTCAAGTCTTCGATCGAGCTGTTTTTGCCCATTTTGGAATTATGTGCCAGACAGCACCGGGTTCCGACAAAAGCATTGTCTTCCAGTTCTATCGTACCAATCTTTAACCATCCATCTTCAATAGTATATCCTCTCAGGTGTGTATCTGTACAAATACTTACATTATCGCCTATCTTCACCAAGTCGAATGCATCAATGGCTGATGTGTTAATATAAGTGTTGTTTCCTACTTTCGCACCCATAAGCCGCATAAACCAGTTCATGATAGATGTTCCTGTAAAGTATATCACAGGACAGATGGATGTAACCTTGCCTACGATCCAGAAGCGGAAGTAGTAACTACCCCAGAGTTTATATTTGCCGGGGCGTATTCGTCCGATAACAATCCATTTGAATAGAATGGAGAATACCGTGAGACATGGCAGGATCAGGAAATATGACAATAGACTGATATAGATAGAGTCTAATATTCCATAGTCTGCTGAATAGAAATATGAATAGACAAAGAAAGGTCCCAGCCATTCCAATCCGAACAATAAGGTTAGGAATATGAGTGATATGCCTTGACATAAAGAGCAGAGATAATATTTCCATGTTGGCACTTTGTAGATATCCCTCACCTCTTTCTTCTCGTCTGCCGAGGGGCGTTTGCTTTCCAGTTCCTTTGCAAGGTCTGAAAGCACTGGATATTTGTATACATCCACCACGGACATATTCTCAAACATCTTCTGTTCTCTCATCTCTGACACTACAATAGCAGCGAGCAGCGAATGCCCTCCCAGGTCATTGAAGAAGTGGTCGTCCATTGAAATGTCGTCACGATGGATGTTCTTGGCAATAACTTTCACCATTGCCTTCTCTAGTGGTGTTGAAGGTTGGATGATATTTCTGTCTTTCGAGAAGCTCAGAGGGGTTTTAGGAGCCGGCAATCTCTTGCGGTCTATCTTCTGGCTCGGGGTCATTGGCAGTTCGCTTATCTCATCGAGCGTTGATGGAATCATGTAATAAGGCAGCAACAACCTTAACTGCTTGGCTACTACGGCACGGTCTACCGTCTTTCCCGCACGTAATACAACGAAAGCTGCTAACTGCTGAGTCTCTTTATCCAGCGTTACCGCTGCTGCCTGTATGGCGTCATTCTGCATGAGCAGTCCTTCTATCTCGGCGAGTTCCACACGAAATCCGCGTACTTTCACTTGAGCGTCGGCACGTCCGATAAACACAAATTCGTGATCCTTATTGTATTTAGCCAAATCGCCGGTACGATAATATCGTTTCATCTTACCGCAGTAGCGTTCGGTGGTGATAAATTTCTTCGCTGTGAGGTCGTCACGGTTCAAATAGCCACGGGCGATAGAATCACCACCGATGAGAAGCTCACCTTCCTTGTCAGTCTCGTCAATCACATTCATTTCCTCATCCACCAACAGGACATCATATCCGTCCAAAGGTTTACCGATGGTAACCTCCTGACAAGGTTCGAGAATAGAATAAGTGGCAATGACCGTTGCTTCTGTAGGACCGTAAGTGTTGTATACCGTACGACCTTTTTTACACCATCGGTTGGCGATATCGCGGGAGCAAACCTCGCCGCCAAATATCAGTATTCTAAGATCAGGAATGTCGTCTTTTACCATTGACAACAATGTTGGCGCACATGATAGGAATGTGATGCCCAGACTTTCCAGTATAGAAGAAAACCTGTCGCCGGAGCGCATAATGTCGAATGTACCAATCACAAGTGTGGCACCTGCCGATAACGGCACCCAGATTTCTTCCACAGATGCATCGAAAGATACCGAAAATCCCTGTAAGGCTCTGTCGGTTTCTTTGATGGGATATATCTTCCTTGCTCCGTTAACGTATGTCGCGGCGTTTTTATGCATCAGCAGCACCCCTTTAGGCTTGCCAGTGGTGCCGGATGTATATATCATATAGCATAGATTATCCTCACTCCGTCCATTTACAATGGGTTTCGTGTCTGGGTAATTGTCTAGCTCTGTTCTCTGTTCATCGATATTGAATATGGGGAATGATGACAGTTGCTCACCTATTCTATCCAATATCTCATTGGATGTGATAAGCAGTTTGGCATCCGCATCCTCCATGATGAAATTGACTCTGTCTGCAGGAATCTCCGGATCAAGCGGAATATATGCCGCACCGGCTTTGAGAATGCCTAGCATGGAGATTATCACTTCTGCGCAACGTGGCAAGAGGATTGTAACCTTGTCTTCAGGACCTATTGACAATCCTCTAAGATAGTTAGCCAATTTGTTTGCTAACTGTTCTGCATCAATATAGGTATATCGTTTTTTCCCCTCTTCAATTGCTATGTTATTGGGGAAAGTTTTTGCGGAATTTTCAAAGAAAGAATCTAAAAACATATAATAATATCTTTATAAATTTGTCTCAAAATTGTATCGTCATATTTGATAGTTCAATATAAGTTTGTATCATCTATTTGCTATCAATGTCAATCATGAAATGTTAATTTCGGCAAAGATAGGAATTAATATCAGAATTTATATGTTTAGCGGATATTTTTGAGATAATTTATCTTTTGTCTTGTAAATGTGGTTTCCATAAGCAAGTGAAAAGTTACGCAATTAGTGCTTAATCATATCAACAGACTTTGAAAAACCATTTTTTCTTTCTTGACCTGTTCTTCAATTTTATACCGAGGGGTTTTGCACTTCTTATAGGAAAGAGATAAGATTTTTGAAATTTGAAAGACACACTTTTATGGTATAAACATTATTTCATAATATCATTAAATCTTTCCTATTTTAGAGGTGCATTATTGTTAATTGATGTATTTCTTTCCTTTTACAATGACGATTCCTTTATAGTCAGGAGGAACACGTTGTCCGGAAAGATTATATCGTTTGTTATCCGAATCGTTTTTTTTATTGGTGGTTACAGTTATCTTCCGGATACCGGTAACGACGGCCTGTGAACCGTCTATCGTATAATAGCTGCCGTTGACAAAGTCAAAATCATTGGTCTGGTTTGTTCCGTCATTGAAGATGATCTTGTCTGGAGCGTTATTCGTTCCGCTGTATTTCCAGAGGAATACCTTTTTCCCGTTGTTCTCTCCGGCATAGGTTACGTCTGTGCTTACTCCGGGCCATTTGGCGGTGGATCCGTACAGATTGTCATTGGTTGCATTGCTGTACCATGCCCATACGTTGATGGTATTACTCCAGGTAGAGGGTTCCTCAAAATAAGCATAAGTACCTTCCTGTGCGGTAACGAAAGACGGAAGAGTAATGGTGGATTTCTCATCTCCGACTTCGTTGATGGCTGTCAGGTCAAGTCCTTTGGTTATATAGAGTTTATAGTTTTCACCTTCACAGGCCAGTTCATAGCCGTCGGTAGAAGTTGTTGTTGTACCAAGGAGGAGCAGGGCACTGCCATTGTTCCCTTTTACGCCGACGGAATATCCGTTATCTTCGCCTTCTGAATAAAATACAGTACTTTGGTTGGTAATGCCGGCAATCCTACGGGCAAGAATCAGTTTCTTGATGGCTTTCTTGTAAGCTTTCCAGTGGGAGAGGAAAATACAAGGAGTGCCCGGCATGGTCAGAATATAAGCATTTGCAGCCTCAATGTTGGCGTGCAGAGCTTCACTGCTTTCTCTGCCGGTATCATGATTGTCAACAAAAGTCACGGCGTATTGACTGTATCCGTCTTGTCCGATAAGTGCTTTTGAAGTATAGTCAGCAAGATTCTTAAAATTGGAAGTTGAAGAGAAGGCACTGTTGATAAGCCATTTCAGTTCAAAGTCAAAGGCAGCGCTGGTTTTCCCTGTGCCGTCTACCCAGTTCTTTAGTCCGTTAATTCCGTCTGATCTCCAGTATTCACCGACGCTGAATGCCGGTTTGGCATCTTCATTATAGAGTTGAGTATATTTAGGGGCATATCCTCC
>DMYZ01000132.1:0-1001 GCA_003483565.1 Prevotella sp. | reverse complement strand
TTGCCGTTCTTATGGTTGATGACGACGTCTGCTATGGTCAGGAGTCCTTTGCCTTTAAAAGTAGTGATCATTGATTTTAGTTCCCGGTCTGTTCCGAAACAGCTGTTCTGGTTGAACCACCAGATGTCTGCATATCCCATCTGGTTGGTATAAGTATTACAATATCCACTTTGGGGTACCCATATCAGATTGAAATATTTACTTAGGGTATCAGCCTGATTCTCCAGATTTGACCATTGTGTGTCGGTATAACTGTCCCAGTAGAATCCCTGGAGCATGACACCTCCATAATTGGCCGGCCATCCTTGTGCCAGTATGTTGAGGGTACAAAAGATGGTAATGAGTGTAAGATAGATTTTTCTCATATTGTCAGTTATTAGTTTTATGGAAAAAAGGGCGGCCTTTATGAGCCGCCCATTTTGTATTCATGAGAATATGGACATGTCTTATCTTTTTGTGAAGACCGCTTTGTTAGCTCCTTCATATGAGATAGTGATCTTTATATCATAAGTACCTGCAGGTACTTTAATATTATCTCCTTTATTCTCTGTCAGGTCGCTTACCCGACCATTGTTCCATGTTCCTCCCCAGGCTGTAGACCAGTCATGGTTCATACAGAATTTGACCTGTGCATCAGAAGCGAATGTGATGGTGCCATCCCATGTGCTGTCTGCAAGGTTATAAGTAAAGTCGTAGTCTGTACTCTTTGCGTTCCAGTTGCTGAAGTCACCGACAGCAGAGATAGAATTTACTTTGTTCAGGTTATAGGTTCCTGCTCCAAGATCAACATGGATTTGATAGAATCCTGCTCCCGGATCAGGGATGTTCTTTCCTCCATTAATGTCAGCGATCTTTCCTTCACCGTTGCATTCCAGATCATTGTCCCAATTATCCTTGTTCGGTTTGAATTTGAATTCACCATTGAGATAACAGTAGCCTAGATATTTTCCATCTCCGGCCAGTCCTGCAAGCGTATGTTCTTTAGCCTGATCCCAGTTAAC
>DMYZ01000207.1 GCA_003483565.1 Prevotella sp. | reverse complement strand
GGTCGGTTAAAACTAAATCTACGCTATTATCTGGCAATGTTTGTATTAAATCTAGGCAATTCCCCTGCTTTATTGTATACAACTATATTTTATTCCCTTTTACTTTTTATATTAGCTGCTCCCACAAATCTTCATAATGATTCATAAGTATCGAGCCTATCCTTCATGGTATCATAGATACATAAAGTTGTTAGGGTCTTATCGGAAACTATATTAAAACATAACTTTTGCATGCTTCATGACCTCATGATTAGCTTCCCCAAGCAACTTCTTTTCATCTTCACTAGCACTTTCCATATATAGAAAGTTATACTTAACAAAAAGAAGATATACATGTTTACCTTCCCCCACATTAATCACTAGTTTATCCTTTTCAGTATCATAAGTACAGTCAAGTGTCTTACCTTTATCTGTATACAATTTGAACTCAACCATTTAATTTCCCTCATACTCCCTAATGAACTGTTTTGCAACTGGATTAGCCTTTAAAACTTTCTTAACCTTATCTGTTTCAATTTTAGAAAAGTCTACTAACCGACTTCTATTACCATCATCTAAAACCAAAGTAGACGTACCGTTAGTATGAAAGTCTAAGTACATTCTCACATTATGGTAAGTTATTCTCGGTCTTGATTTTACCTTCTTCTTATCTGGATTGTCCAATGGTGGTAGCATACTCATTGCTTTATTTGTATAATCTTCAGTCTTGACTAAAATTGTTAAGCCACTACTCTTCATAATAAACCCCCTTTTATATCAATTTTATTAACCTTATATTACAAGTATAGGCTATAGCAGATAAAAAGTCAATAAAAAAGAAGTAGTTTTTAGCTACTTCTTTAAATCACTTATACTATTTAGTTATTTACTCACATAAGAAACAGTGTAAGCATCAGACTTTTCAAGTTTTAAGCCTTTAGCCTTTAGGCACTAATGAAATCAAACTTTGCCCCTTTATTACATCCTTTATAGGAAATCCTTCGACTATATTAGTAAATAAATCAGTGTTATCTGGATCAAAATCATCAATATCTTCTAAAGTCTGTTTTGCTGGTTTAACTACTCAGTAATGCTTAAAGCTTCCGTAAAAGGCTTCCGGAAGAATTAATTCATTATCCCCTTTAATTTTTCGATCCTTGTCAGATGTCTTTACTTCTATTCAATGTTATCCATACGTTCTAGAACTGTAATGCTCTCAACATGCCAAGTCAGCTCTGGGTAAATCGTACACTTTACTTTACGCATGTATTAAGCATTACATGGCAATAAATTATCATTGGCTTTTATAGGACGCAAGCGCCGGTTAACAAATTTAGGTTAGATTTAAAGGCCTAAGGATTCAAATCTCAAGTCTAATTCTCTAGAGAAATCGTCCATTATTGAGTCATTTGGAACTGGTATCTTTAAATCGACAAAGCTCTTAATAATCAGGTTTTTAATTCCAGTTGTATTATTTTCAAGATTGAAGAAATATCCCTTTGAATACAGAAGTTTTAAATAAGTATATACAAATTCTGCATTGATATTTTTATCCAATCGTAAAACCTTACAGAAATTTGAACAGACAACTTTCCCTCCCAAATCCTGTAAAACATCCCTTGTAATTAAACATATTCTCCCTGTTGATTGGACTTTGCTTCCTCCTGATATTTCTAATACAATATCATTTTCTTTTAATAACCTATCATGGGTATGACTTTGTAATATATACCTGGTCGGCACTTTTTCATAATTTGCGATTGCAATTTGAGGCATATCAGTTCCCCTGATACACCTTACTCTTTCTGTATAATTCCCCTTAATTGATTCTTCTCCCCAGTCGCCCGTGATTAATTGATCTAGTAATTCGGATAACGGAACTAGTTTTAATTCAACAGGAAGACGCCCAAATTCGGATTCATATTGCTCTCCAGAAAATCCAGAATAATTCAAGTCAACAAACCATTCTAGTAATAGATTCGCTTCTACAGTTCTTTTGACATCATTTTTTATACTGCGTATTTTTTGTTCTGCTTTTTCAACTTCATGGTTCACAGGCCTATTTAATAAAGATAATTTATGATAACGCATTGCAAAATACAGGCCCGGTTTAATGAGACCATCATTTTGTAAAACTTTTTTATGATCCACAACAACCGAAAATTCTGGAATACTTTTTTTATTTGTAATTGTTTGTATTATTTTTTCGCTATCTTCATCCTGTAAAACTGTTTTTGCTTTTCCCCTCACCTTTTCAGTTAAACATAATTTAGTAGCATCCACAAAGCAAATTTCTTCATGCAATGTTTCTTTGTCTAGAAAAATTACAGATACACTAGTATTAGTATTTGCAAAAACATTAGTTGGCATTTGAATAACTGCCCTTAGCCATTTGTTTTCTAAAATATTATTCCTTATTTTGGTTTCTATAGAACCAGAATCAGTTAAAAATCCACTTGGCACAACAATTGCTGCTTTACCTTTATCGCACAGAGACCAAATAATATGCTGAAGGAAAAGTAGGTATATGGACATACTGCTTTTTTTCTTTTTTGGCACAGCAGGCACCCCTGCGAAAAATCTAGAGTTATTATCCGTTGTATCAACTTGATCTCTCCATTCTGAAAAGTCCAAATTGAATGGGGGGTTTGAAATAATGTAATCCATTTTCTCAGGATGCTTGTTATTTAAAATTGTATTGCCTTGCACAATATTCCTGATTGAATGACTCAGTCCGTTTAAAATCAGATTTAAACGTAAAAGATTGGTTGACTTTTGAGAAATGTCCTGACTATAAACTGTTGCATTCTGTGTATCAATTTTGCCTGCTAAGGTCATCAGAAGAGTACCCGAACCCGCAGCCGGATCGTAAATACGTACGTTTTCTGGTTTATCTTCCCCAACCAGAATCTGTGCAATAATTTTGGCAACAGAATGTGGGGTGTAATACTCAGCATACTTACCACCACCATCTTTATTGTAATCTTTAATCATATATTCGAAGATGGTAGAAAAAAAGTCGAACCCAGCAGAGAAAATGTGTTCATCAAATTTTATTTCAGATAACTTATTAATGATTGAACGCGCCACATTATTACGTTGAGAAGCATCTAAAATATTGTCCTCAAGTAAGTTGCTATCAAACAAACGGACCTCTGTATTTCCGGCAGTCTCAACAGAATAAATATCGTTATTGTCAACCGCAATATCATTTAAAGTGGCATCAAAAAGGACACTAAAGT
>DMYZ01000222.1 GCA_003483565.1 Prevotella sp. | reverse complement strand
TAATTGTGTTATCTGTTATTCGCGTGCCTGCGATAATGAAAAATACCAAACAGGATATAAAATATCTAATTTCTATAAATATTCTAATTATTATTCAGGGTCTCCTGAATCGGGAGTGCTACTAACCGTTATATTTTTCTTATCAAACAAAAATCTTAATCCAGTGCCACCCATAAGACCTGCTACAAAAGTTAAATAGCTAATAAAGAATTTATCTTTGAAAATCAAGATTGCTAAACCTATTATGAACAGAACCCCTATAATAAAAAGTATCACCCACCGTCTAGTCTTTTGATCTACAATAGAAGCATCTATCTTTTTGGAAACTATTGATTCTGACGACTTAATCTTCAACTTACTATACTCATAAGCATGATCTTCATTTTTGCTCATGATGTCTAGAAGTTTGTCTTTCTGCTCAGCACTGAATACGGACAAATCGAAGTCACCACCACCTTTAAACTGCTTCAATGCCATTACCTGAAATTGCTCCAGCATAGAAGCTGCATTTTCCTTCTCTGATGATTCAGCTGTCGTATTTTTAGATTTAACTATCCGCTGATTATCATTAAAATCATCATCCATAAACTTCTTCCTCTTTCATTAGATGCTTAAGATATAAGATTTCGAATCCATTTTTTTGTTTTGGATGTACTTTTTTATCTGCCATATTAAGTGCAGTTGCAAAGGCATCATTAAAGTATTCTATATATGGAGTTAATTTCTCGGACAAGAAAATCTCTGCTTTCTTATCGCCATATACTTCTGAGAAGAGAGCCAATATTCTCTTTTTTTCATTATCGTCTATACCGTTATCATGGGCATACGAAATAAAGGCATGGCATAAATTATCATATGCCAAGTCTAGTGCTTCTTTTCTACTCATAACAAACCTCCATTTTCAAATATATTTGCAAATATAATAATAAAATCTATCAATCATCAAGATTTAATATTTTTTGTCCTCGCTGTATCAAATGGTGTGTTCACATTTTCTGTTCTTGATAGTCAGTTGTGAATCCTTGCCATATTTTTTCTTCAGGTTCTGAATCATTCTCATTCTCTTATCACTGACTTTGGGACTGTAATTTGCCGGAACGATAAAGGCTTGTACTTTGTTGCTTTCCTTATGGATTTGCGGAATGGTCGCCATTATCTGATCGATAGCATGTGACACATCCTCACCTTTCAATTCTACATAACTTTCAACCGCCTTTTCTTTATCATCTGAATAAAGAAGCAGTTTGTCACATTTCAATCCTTCCGTAATAGCACAACCGTCAACCTGAACCTTCCGGCATTTTTTCTTTTTAGGATTATGGTAAATCATTGTCTTTTTATTCTCCTTGAAGACGATCTCTGAACCTTCTGTATCGACTTTACACTGATCCGGTATCTTGATCATAATTCCATAAGTTTTGAATAGTCATCGGATATGCATTCCGAAGCCTTATCGAGTTCATCTGTCGAAATCAACTGAAACTCATCATCCTTGATGGAATGGATTTCCCCATTCTTAATACCGTAGGCTGACAGGTCCTCATAACAAATAGATGCCGGACAATGCAGGATTTCCTTAACGGCATCTTTCTTGCTTGCATCTGCCTTCACGACATTACCTGCTGCTATGAGATTATTGACGGCCGCCATGACATAGGGACTATGCGTCGTAATGACAAGAGTATTTTCCCGCTTATTGTCGATCATTTGCGCAATTTCCTTTATCAGATAGTACTGCGTCTCGGGAAACAGATTTTCTTCGGGTTCTTCTATAATCAAATTGGAATAATGCGGCCTTCCTATTCGATCTGTCAAATCAATTAATTGATTATTTTCCATCTGCTCCCTAATAGCCTGGTCTGACATTAATATTTGATCTGTCATATTCCGGATTGCGGTATATTTATCAAAGGAAATATCCTGTTCATTTTCAAATACCCACTTCGTATTGTAGTTAAGAAAAGCATACATCGGTACGGCTGACTGTATTCCACTCGAGGCCTGATCCAGATCTATCGTTTTCCCGTCCGGCAGCACGATGACGTCTCCTTTGTTAGCATCATAATAATACTTGATGCCAAGACCGAGAAGACTGATCTGGTTTCTCACATCAAATTTGCTGCGGATCAGCAACCAGTCGAAGACGAAGTCACGGACATACGTATCTGCCATTTTCAAAGTGGACAGATTGGGAATGGCTACATAGTTGCGCTCAGACGGAATATAGGCGACCTTGCCCATCTTTTCCTTTTTCAGGTCGCCTACGATATCAACCTGACAGTTGCGAGACTTGCCGTCAAAAAAGATTTGTAATAAATTTCCCTGAAACTTTATTTGTGTATCATCATAGATATAAGAATCCAGTTTATGATATTTAATCAGATTCTTGTCGATATATTTAGTATCAAGATGATCTGTCCCCTGTTTGATCAGCACATCCTTCTCCAGCCACTGGCAAAAACTGATCACCTTTGCCAGAGTACTCTTGCCTGAACTTTGAGGACCAATAAAAACATTGTATTTATTAATCTCCACCTCAACATCCTTAAGAGGACCTAAATGATGTATCGAAACAATTGGTTTCATGCCTGCAAAATAATTTGTCGTTCGTTCTTTGCCTTGTTGAAATCATCTCAAAACGACCGGAACGGATAAGAGGATATCTCCCCTTCCTTCACCGTAAAAAGCGAAGAGAAAAAGAGTTAGTATGACGCATGCCTCTCATCCCGCCCGATACCGCATCTGGCAAAGACTTTTCTCTTCGTCGCAATTTCGAGTTAATTTCAACTATGCGATTGCAAATATACTGTTTTCCATGAACAATTCCAAACTTTATCCTGCTTAATTTCCCGTCTTGCATAAGTCTTTAAAATTTATTTATTACATGAAATTACATCGCAGTAACGGGCTCTCGCTTTCTGTTCAACATGTTCACGGCTTTCCGTTCCTTCCTTACCATACTGACGGTCAAGCAATTCGCCTGCCGTATATGCTATTTTATTCCGGATTCAATTCAACCCGCAACCCCATAGCTGAAGCTATACGTGACAAACTAGAAAGCTGAATATCCGTTTCTCCCTTTTCAACACGTGAGATATAAGTTCGTACGGTTCCGGCCCGTTTGGCAAGTTCCTGTTGTGTCATTTTTAATTCCTTGCGACGATCACGCAGAATCACACCATAGTAATAGGCTCTCGCTTTCTGTTCAAAAAGTTCACGGCTTTCTGTCCCTTCCTTACCATACTGACGGTCAAGCAATTCGCCTGCCGTATGCAGTCCCTTTAATTTCTCTTCGTCAAAATGTATCATGAATATATTCTCCTAATATCTTTTCGGCCACTTCGATTTGCTTTTTGTATTCCTTTGCTGACTTCTTCAAAAAAGCATTTAATACTAAAATTTGTGTTGACAGGACTATATTATCAGCTCCCATCGCAAACAAAACAGTTCTGTATTCATTTGAACCAACAGAAACACGCATTTCATATAAATCCGTATTCTGGAGATGTTTCACAAATTTTGCACTTACTACTCTTTCCGTCCGCAAGATTCCCAGGACATAATTAAATTTACACTTTACTTTTTCCTGCTGTTTATTATAAAATCCCCAAAATTCATCAGAGAAATACAATTCACGTATATGGTCTTTCAATTCCATTTTGCAAATGTAACGAATTAGATACAAAAATGCAAGGCCGGTTGATATTTCCTGCAATATTTAACACTCTCCTCCCACCAGCCAGGGCAGATACTTCTCTGCTGATCTTATCACCGGAATAAAAACTAACAGGATCAGAAGGGTGTACAACAGATCCAGTGTTGCCGACATCGTGAAAAACCTCCGGAACAGCAGAATCAGATAATCATGAAATCCCAGGATGAGAATGATCCCTTCGGAAATATCTCTAACAGCTGTCAGCCGGACTTGATTGAACCATTTTGACAACAGGAATACCATCACGGTTCCTGATACCCCGCCAAGAAGAAACAGCACGATATTGCTGCCATAACCGTTCCTATCCATTTCCACACCACTGTTCAGTTTGCCGCATATCAGAACGATGCATACGGAATAGATCAACAGAAGTATTTCGAATTTCAGGGAATGGAAGGTATTCAGCGGTCTCTCCCAGTGTCTCAGCACATAGCCCAGATAAAAGAAGGGATAGGCCATACTGAGGTTGATTATAGAATTCGAACTATAGACAAGGGCATGACCGTAAACGAACGGATTCCATTGATCAATAAGTACTCCGGCTGCCGGAAAAAACAGAAAGATGACGGCCCGGACGAATATATTGCCGGGCAGATGCTGCGCGATGATCTTGAGAAGTACCAGGGTGTAAACGAGCCATAGCATGCCTACCCCGGAATAAAAGCCCAGCAACAGCCGGAAAGGAAATTTATACAGGGAGGTGAGCCGGAATGTGCCTTGGTATATCAAAAACAGGGAATGGAACACGTAATTGAGGACACTGATCAGCAGCAACGGCAGAATGAGATTTCTCCACAGCTTCTTCCAAAACAGTTTTTCGTCTGTCTCTTTCTTGCTTAGAAAACCTGAGATCATAAAGAACAGGGGTATACTGAAGATATAGACCATATGACGGCCTCCGGAGAGGAAATTCCCATAGGCTATAAGAAAGATTGCTATAGCCTCCATCCAGTCTACCCACATCAACCTGCCTTTGTACGAAACGGTTTCGTCTTCCGGCAGGGACAAATTTGAACTTAAAGTATTTTCCATCTATATTGTTTATAAATTTTCTTTGTCTTCTTAAGAAAATCCGGGGATTCCGGAATTTATTTTGTTTTTATTTTTTTGCTTTATATAAATCTTTAATTCTCCCGTTTCCACCGGAAACGTCTCAATAAAAGAC
>DMYZ01000200.1 GCA_003483565.1 Prevotella sp. | reverse complement strand
TATTATCTTTGTTATTCTTATTCTGCTTTGGATTATTCTTCAGAAGTTTCTTGCAAAGGACTAAATTATAACGTGCTTGATTATCTGATGGATTATTGCGCAAACACTCTTCATAATAGTTAATAGCAGGAGCATATTTCTGATTACCCTCACACATCACGCCTATGTTATAATAACTTTTGGCACGACGAATAGGGTTCGGCTCCAATTTAGCGGCTTTTAGAAACTTACTTACAGCCAAAGAATCTTTTCCTTGCTGCATCAATGCGCATCCTAAATTATAGACCGCCTGAGAATTACGATTATTACGAGCCAAAGACTTTCGATAAAACGTCTCGGCCTTACTCCATTGCCGGCTATGATAAGCGCGATTACCCATTCGGATAAAAGTTCTGTCATTCTGTGCAGACATAGAAAGGCTGCCACAAAGAGCAACGAGAAATATTAAAGTATATCGAATAGAATATCTCATTTTCTACTTTCTTTTGAATATTGTTATATTCTTAAGCAACGGGTTTTTCCTGTCAAGAATACATAATTCCAAGACCAACACAACTAGCAGAAGTATACCCACATACTGAAACTGTTCATTATAATCACTATAAATAACAGAATCGGTCTCACCCTTTTGCAACTTTGTAAGGTCCTCATTTAGTTCATCCTCAGCATCATTGGTATTATCAACATGAATATACTTGCCGCTACCAGCCTGTGCCAGTTCCTGACACATTTGTTCATTCAATTTTGTCATAACCGTATTTCCTGAACGATCCTTCAGATAATCCCCATTTCCCATAGGGATAGGTGCCCCCTTGGGATCACCAATACCCAAAATAAAAACATTAATGCCCTGTTTTTTTGCTTGCTCAGCTGCCTCTACAGCACCGCCTTCATGATCTTCACCATCGGTGATAACTATAATAGCCTTCCCTACTTTATCATTTGGGGTAAAAGAATGCAGACACGTATTAATGGCATCGGCAATATCAGTACCCTGAGTCTGGATCAAGCTTGGATTAATATTTTGCAAAAACATCTTGGCAGAGACATAATCAGTCGTAATAGGTAGCTGTACATAAGCTTCACCTGCAAAAACGACCAATCCAATCTGGTCATTAGTAAAGTGATCTATAAGATTTTCTACCAACATTTTGCTTTTCATTAATCGGGATGGCATCACATCTTCTGCGAGCATAGAGTTTGATATATCCATAGCAATCATAGTTTCTATCCCATTTCTTTTCTCATGAGATATATGTGTACCCATCTGAGGACGAGCCAGCATCACTATAAGCAAAGCCAAAGCCACAATCAGCATACAAAATTTAACTAATGGACGAAAACGAGATCTATCTGGCATAAGCTGACGGATCAAATCCCTGTCACCAAATTTTTTCAATTTGCTTCTTCTCAGATGCTCACTCCAAAAGAAAATCAAAACCAAAAATGGTATGATGAGCAACAACCAAAAATATATAGGATCTTCAAATCTAAACATAATATATACTAAGGAATTCTTCTAAACCAAGTAATACGAAGAAATATCTCCATAAAAAGAAAAAAGACTGCCGCCAGCGCAAAAGGCTGATAAGCCTCATAACGCTTAGCAAAATGCTTCACATCCATCTTTGATTTTTCCAATTTATCTATATCTTTATAAATCTTCTTCAACTGGGTAGTATTGGTAGCTCTATAAAAATTACCATCCGTTGTAGCTGCAATATCTTTTAAAGTCTGAGTATCAATATCTACCGGCATATTAATATATTGAATTCCTCCAGCTACCATCACCGGATAAGGGGCCACCTTATTTGTACCGACAGCAATAGTATAAATGCGGATTCCATAACTTTTTGCAATCTCTGCAGCGGTCATTGGTGAGATATCACCCATATTATTACTACCATCAGTAAGCAGAATAACAACCTTGCTTTTTCCTTTGGCATCCTTCAAACGGCTTACAGCATTAGCCAAGCCCATACCAATAGCCGTACCGTCATCAATCAATCCACGGGCTGCTATATCAGTACGGACATTCTTCAAAAGAGTCAGCAGACTGACATGGTCTGTAGTCATTGGACATTGAGTAAAAGCCTCACCGGCAAAGATTGTCAAACCAATATTATCATTAGGACGTCCGGAAATAAACTCTGATGCCACATCTTTAGCAGCTTCTATACGATTCGGCTTCAAATCTTCAGCCAACATACTTGTAGACACATCCATCGCCATCATTATATTTATTCCTTCAACAGACTTATTATCCCATGAATTATGAGTCTGAGGACGAGCCAAAATAACAACAATTAAGGTAAATGTAATGCATCGCAGGAGCATTGGCAGGTGTATTAACCTAATACGCCAACTTTTAGGAGCATAACGATACGTATTCGTATCACTAAGCCTCATCGTAGGTTCACTCTTCTTTCTGTATAAAAAATACCATAATATATAAGGTATCAGCAACAGCAGAAGAAAAAAGTATCCTTTACTTGCAAATTCCATTTTTATTCCTCTATCCTATCCTTGTACTTAATACAGTAACATAAATATATTATATATAACATATCCCATCAAAAACAATGCTACAAAAATAATAACAAATATCAGTGTCTTGATTACCTTACGGTTTTTCTTAACCTTAATATCATCATCACTTAAATGTGGCACAATACGCTCCTCATGAACCTGTTCATCCGTCTTCGTCTGATCAATAAAATTGACAGCATTCACTAAATTCATATCATTTTCATTGATCAGTGTTTCATATTTTGCAAACTTTACTAAATCTGCAGTCTGAAAGATTTCACGTAATTCGGCTATCATCTTAGGATCACCACTATGCTGTAAACGATCGATAATTTCAAAACTTGTCATCTCCATAGCATTGAAACCAAAACGTTTTACAATGTATTCTCTCAATGCATCCGTTAATTTGGTATAATATTCTTTCTGACTTTCCTGATTATCTACCCGTCGCTGCTTAATCTCATCAATCTCATTCAAGGCCTGCTGATGAGCAGGTACTCGCTTGACAGTACGAATTCTAACAATAACAGGCTTGTTTTTCAAAAGTCTATCACGAAGGTAAATCACAAAAGCACAACATAATAACATCAATATACTCAACCAAAACAATGAGGCCCATTCCTTCCATTGAAATGGATTGTCTTGAACATCCTTGGGAGGATAAAACTGATTTGGATGAAGAGTATCAACAGGTATAGTCAGAACTTTCAAAGCCAATTGATTACCTTGATAAACTTTCCCATCAACCTTTACTTTCAAGGCAGGAATAGCATAAACATGTTGATCAAATGAAGTTAATGTATAAGAGCGAGTAACCGTCATTGTCTGATTATCCACTTCTACAGTATCATCCTTCATTTTTAAAACTTCAACTCCCGGTATAAGATACTGACTCCGTTTATAAGAAGGAAAAACGACACGCTTAATCTTTGGCAACGTTACCTTGACACGAAGATCCGTTTGCTGACCTATAAGAATAGCTATAGAATCTATTTCCTGACTAACCTGAACCTGGGCGTTCAAATTAAAATTACACAGGAAAAAGAATATTAATAAAATTATATATTTAGACAACTTATTCATATTTAGAATGAAGAGAATCCTATTTATTAATTTCTACGTTTAAAGAGTAATAGTAGCGACTGAACAAAATCCTGATTAGTAGCAATCCTTGTCCAATCAACATGACTCTTAGCAAACATTTCCTTCAGCATCAGCTCTTTTATCTTCCAAGCTTGTTCATGATCATGACGGAGTTTTTTTAAGGATGTATCAATAAACATCTCATGCCCGGTCTCAGCATCTACAACTTTAAGTAACCCTATGTCAGGGATAGATTGAGCTCTCGGATCATACACCTGAATAGCCACGACATCATGTTTCTGATTGGCTATCTGTAATGGTTTCTCAAAATCATGAGTATCATAAAAATCACTAAGAACAAAAGCCGTACAACGACGTTTTATTACCCTGTTAAGATATTCAAGAGCAACACTAATATTTGTCTTCAGACTTTGAGGATGGAAATCAAGCATTTCGCGAATAATATACAAAATATGCTTACGCCCCTTCTTTGGAGGTATATACTTTTCCACTTTATCAGAGAAGAAAACAACACCAATCTTATCATTATTCTGTATAGCACTGAAAGCCAGCGTTGCAGCGACCTCTGTAACGACATCCCGCTTTGTCTGATGGCAAGTTCCGAAATCTAAAGAGCCACTTACATCGATCAGAAGCATAACTGTAAGTTCACGCTCTTCTTCAAAGACTTTAACAAAAGGCCTATGATAGCGTGCTGTAACATTCCAGTCAATATCTCTGACATCATCGCCGAACTGATAGCTTCTTACCTCTGCAAAAGCCATACCCCTACCTTTGAAAGCAGAATGATATTGACCGGCAAAAATATTCTGACTCAATCCACGTGTTTTGATCTCGATCTTGCGGACTCTCTTTAGAATTTCTTCTGTATTCATGATTAAGGCACCTCTACCTTATTAATAATTTTACTAATAATTTCCTCTGACGTTATGTTATCAGCCTCAGCCTCATAACTCAAACCTATACGATGACGAAGGACATCATATGCAACAGCTCTTACATCTTCAGGGACCACATAGCCTCTATGCTTGATGAAAGCAAAAGAACGAGCAGCTTTAGCTAGATTAATACTGGCACGAGGACTTCCTCCATAAGTAATCAATCCCTTAAGTTCTTTCAATCCATAACGATCAGGATAGCGACTGGCAAAAACGATATCAGCAATATACTGCTCTATTTTCTCATCAATATAGACCTGATTAACAACGTCACGAGCTTTAACAATCTCACTGGCTGTAATAACAGGAGTAACGACAGGCAATTTGCTCTGCAAATTTTCACGAATAATTTGTTTTTCCTCTTCCAGTGTCGGATAGTCGATAACGATCTTCAACATAAAACGGTCCATCTGAGCTTCAGGTAACTGATAAGTACCTTCCTGTTCTATCGGATTCTGGGTAGCCATAACTAAAAAAGGATTAGGCAATAGAAAAGTGGTATCTCCAATAGTAACTTGATGTTCCTGCATTGCTTCAAGCAACGCACTTTGTACTTTGGCCGGAGCACGATTAATTTCATCAGCAAGAACGAAATTAGCAAACACGGGACCCTTCTTTACTTGAAAGGTCTCATCTTTCTGAGAATAAATCATAGTACCAACGACATCTGCTGGCAACAAATCTGGAGTAAACTGTATTCGGCTATACTCTGAATCAATTAATTGTGACAGTGTTTTTATAGCCAAGGTTTTAGCCAAACCAGGCACACCTTCCAACAAGATATGGCCATCACTTAAGAGACCAATAAGGAGAGAATCAACCAGATGCTTCTGCCCAACAATAACCCTGTTCATTCCAGTTGTAAGGTTAGTTACAAACTGACTTTGCTGTTCTATCCGAATATTAAGTTCACGGATATCTATTGCTTCTGCCATAATATTTAAATACTTATATAGATTCTACTTACTAAAAATCTTTTACAAGCACAAAAGTACGCATTTATTATGGTTGAAAGAAATGGAGGTAACTAAATTATATTAAAATTGCTTCTTATACCTAACAAATTAAGAAACTTTCAAGGATAAAAACAAAAAATCCTGTTGCTTTAATGCAACAGGATTTCTATTTTTGAATAAAGTATACACTTTACTTTGTAATCTCAACAGTAGCGCGACGGTTATAAGATACTGGAGAAAGGTCTTTTACTCCGCCCTTAGCAGCCGTAGAAACCTGTGAACGGTTCACACCCATATTATTGACGAGTGCATCAGCTACAATATCAGCACGTTTTTGGGACAACTTCTGATTGTACTCTGGAGTACCTGTTGCACTATCAGCATAACCTGTTACGAGCAAATTTGCATTGTTGTCCTTAGCATAATTTGCAAGAGCCTGAACATTGACAAGATCTTTTTTAGAAGCAACCTTTGACTTACCCAAGTTAAAGAATACTGATACAGGAGTTGTAACATATACTTTTTCAGAAGCAGTTGTAGCAGATTGTTGGTTCTTCAACATTTCTTTCAGACGAGCATTCTCAGCATTAGCATCATTAAGCTGGCTGTTAAGAGCATCTATCTGACTTTGAGAAAGAGCCTTGATAGCATCTACATCAGGAACCTTATTCCATGTAGACTTTCCGAGGTTAAAGCTCAGTCCTACCTCAGCATAAAGCTGATTATCACGGCCATCCCAACCACGATCATTAATCTTAGAATAGCCATCAAAATGACTTCCATGAACAATATATCCACCTTCAACATAGACACTGGCAATTTTATTCAAACGCCATGCAGACTGAACACCTGCACTGAGGTTAGCGGTATACTGGTTGCCACTCATATTACGAGAAATACCGGCGCCACCAAAAACGTTCATATTCCACACACGTGTTGGGTTATATCCAAAGAACATATTGCTCAAATTAAACATCACCTGTTCATTAACAGTCCAATACTTCATACTGTTTCCAGTTGTATTGTCATTAATTACAGACTTACCCCAAATACCTTGAACCTTTGTACGAAGAGCAAGACTTGGAGTGAACCACTTACCAAAAGCAATAGAAGCACCAGGATTAGCACGGAATTTTTTCAAAGGACTCTTTGAAAGATCCATACCATGTTCTTCATCAGAATACCATGCATTCCAGTCAGCACCAGCCTGAACAAACCAGTTACTCCAAAAAGAATTAGTTGCAACACTGTACTTTTCTACAGGATCTGCATCCTGAGCGAAGGATGACATTGAGAGACCTGCAAAAGCTAATACAATAAATAACTTTTTCATAATTACTCTAATTATTAATATTAATGTTTTCTTTTTTCAATTCTTTACAATTACCTAAGATTACTGCAAAGGTATAACATTTTTTTTAATAAATGTACTTCCTTCAAGCAAAATATTTTGAAAATACTTAAAAAAAGTTGCTTTATATCATTTTATACACATAAGAATCACTTACTTTTCCCCTTTTAAACATTCATCGAGATATATTACAACAATTAGCTATAATATTCTGTTAGCAATTGAAAAAATTTTCATTTACCAACAGAATCTCTCTAATCCTCTGAATGAAGTATTGGTAACGATATATGATATTTAACTGCAAAAAAACGAATAATACAAATTATTAAAAAAGAAACAATAGCGGTAATATACAGACTAACTCCAAGAGACCAGAGTATCCAGTATACGACACCTCCTACAACACTAGCCATTGCATAAATTTCTTTTTGAAAGATAACCGGTTCGATATTAAGTAACACATCCCTTATTACTCCACCAGCAGCACCTGTAATGCACCCCATAATAATAGCTACCCAAAATGGATATCCTAAAGCTAATGTTTTCTGAAGACCAGCTATTGTAAACAAAGCCAAGCCTAATGTATCAAAAAAAAACCATGTATTATCCAATTTTTTCAAAGAATGATTGAACACGACCACAACAATCTGAGCTATCACTGTACATATAATATAAATAGGTGAAGTCATCCAAAATGGCGTC
Organism: Prevotella sp.; assembly: GCA_003483565.1. Taxonomy (GTDB): domain Bacteria; phylum Bacteroidota; class Bacteroidia; order Bacteroidales; family Bacteroidaceae; genus Prevotella. The sequence goes on along the minus strand of DMYZ01000200.1, from coordinate 7,038 downwards.
TGTCCTAACATTACATCTCGAATCGTCCCGCCACCAATAGCTACAGCGAAGCCACAAACGAACCCTCCAAACCAATCATAATGCTTAGCCGCAGCAAATCGAATGCCAGACATTGCAAAAGCAAATGTCCCCAAAAATTCAATAAATTCCTGCAGGTTTTTTACAAAAACAGGATCTTCATAAAGCATTGTCTCTTTCCTTTATTGATTAACCACATTAATAGGTGTGCCCTCCACAAAAGCTTTTACATTGGACACACAAATTTCAATAAGCCTCATCCGAGCTTCAAAAGTCGCCCATGCAATATGAGGAGTAATAAACGCATTTTTCTGTAGAAGCAAAGGATTATCAGCAGCTGGTGGTTCCTGACACATCACGTCAGCACCATAATAAAGAAGTTTTCCACTCTTTAAGGCTTCTGCTACATCAATCTCATTAATCAATGGACCACGACTAGTATTAATAAGAATTGATCCATCCTTCATCTTAGCAAGACTGTCTCTGTTAATAAGTTCTGCGGTATTTTTTGTCAGTGGACAATGCAAAGTAAGAATATCGCTCGCTGCAAAGAGACCGTCAAGTGTTGTTTTACGAATTCCATCAGGCAGGTCTGCTGAATTTTTACTCGTATAAGCAAAAACATCCATACCAAAGTCAAGAGCCAAATGAGCAACCTTTTGTCCTATATGTCCAAGACCAACAACACCAAGAACCTTACCAGCAAGTTCATGCAAAGAGGTATCCCAATAGCAAAAATCCTGATCATTACTCCAACGGCCCATCCTGTTTTTATTTGCATAGTGAGCTACACGGTTAGTCATATTCAATATTAAGGCAAAAGTCATTTGAGCCACACTATCCATACTATATCCGGGAATATTTGTTACTATAACATTATCCTCATTAGCTTGCTTTATATCAACAACATTATACCCCGTGCCCAGCACTCCTATATATTTTAGTTTTGTCAATTGATGAAGTTTTCCGGCATCGAGAACAACCTTATTAGTTAATACTATGTCTGCATCCTTTGCACGCTCAACAATATCCTCTTGAGATGTTCTTGAATACACAGTTAAGTCACCATACTCTTTCAATTCATCCCAGCTTAAATCTCCAGGATTCGTTGTATATCCATCTAAAATTACGATTTTCATACCTAAATTGTTTATATCCTAATTTTCATATCTTTTACCCCAGCAGCTTTTCATCCACTGATATATTTTTTCTTCTTGCACAGAATGCTGAGCATGCCATATTCTTTTCTCCTTAACCTTATCTGGCAAATACTGCTGTTCAATAAAATGGCCTGGATAGTCATGAGGATATTTATAACCATCATGATAGCCTAATTCTGCCATCAGACTTGTCGGTGCATTCCTTATCGGTAATGGAACAGGCAGATTACCCGTCTGCTTTACAAAGTCAAGAGCATCATTAATACCATTATAAGCTGAATTGCTCTTTGGGCTCGTCGCTAAATATATTGTAGCTTCAGCTAAAGGAATTCGCCCTTCCGGCCACCCTATTTTCATCACTGCATCAAAAGCAGCATTGGCAAGAAGCAATGCATTCGGATTAGCAAGACCTATATCCTCACTTGCACTGATAATTAACCTTCGAGCAATAAACTGGGGATCTTCTCCACCTTCTATCATTCGAGCCAGCCAATAAAGTGCAGCATCAGGATCACTTCCACGGATACTTTTAATGAAAGCTGAAATAATATCATAGTGCATGTCTCCCTTTTTATCATATGCTAGCGGATTCTGCTGCAAGCGTTCTTCCACTATTTTATCGGTAATAGTGATCTCTTTATTTTCCGCTGCATCCACAACTAATTCAAGAATATTAAGAAGTTTGCGGGCATCTCCACCACTATATCGAAGAATAGCTCCAGTATCCTGTAACACAATATGATAATTTTTTAATTCCACATCCTGTGTTATCGCACGATGCAAAAGATCAAGCAAATCATCCTTACCCAAACTTTTCAATACATACAACTGGCAACGAGACAAGAGTGGTCGAATTACCTCAAAAGAAGGATTCTCTGTCGTAGCTCCAATAAGAGTAACTGTGCCCTTCTCTACAGCCCCAAGCAATGAATCCTGCTGTGATTTAGAGAAACGATGGATCTCATCAATAAAAAGAATAGGTGACGGCGAATCGAAAAAACGATTTTGACTTGCTCTTTCAATAACTTCTCTCACATCCTTTACACCACTAGTCACTGCACTTAACGTATAAAAAGGTGTATTCAACTTATTGGCAATAATATTTGCTAGCGTCGTCTTTCCTACTCCAGGAGGTCCCCAAAGAATAAAAGAAGGTATATGTCCTGCGTCTATCATTTTACGCAGCACAGCACCCTCACCTACTAAATGCTTCTGTCCAACATAATCATCTAGTGTCCGAGGTCTCATTCTTTCAGCTAAAGGTTCACTCATATCATGCAAAGATACGAAAAAGAATATAGAAGTAGAATACACAAACGCAGATTTTTTATGTTACTTAATTTTTTTGCTTCAAAATTTGGATTTTATAGATTTAGTATTTACTTTTGCACAAAACTAGAACATGATTATGAAAGAAAAGAAAGCTCTATCACTCAAAACTCTCACCAAGAGCAATGTTTGGGATATACAAGAGAACGATGTTTTCCGCCTTTGGGAGGCAGCTGAAAAAGAGGCCGACCTTCGTGACAACCAAAATGTATATATCAATATCATCCGCAGTGCATTTGATATTGAAGAGATTAAAATTGACAAACCTGAAATCATAAAGAAATATGAACAGCGTGGGTTCAAGGTAGGTTATCTCCGTCTTGATGCTTCTAAAGATCATTCAAAATGGGCAGTTAAAAAGAAACCTATCATGCGCGTCACAGACCTTACTTACGAAAATATCCGGCATATCAGCGCAACTAAACTATTGGAAGTTATCAACCGAAACTTTGGAGGAGGATGGGAAAGCCTGTCCCAAAGCATTCAAGATATTATCGAAAATGGTTTTCATATCAGTGTAACCACTCTTCCATCCGATCGTCTGCACAAAGCTGGCGGTATGTATGAAAAAAAAGTTTCTGATGGTTATGAAGTTCTCGAAATTCCGAAGGGCACATGGACAGAAGCTATCTTTGCCAAGGAAAAACCTGAAATAGAAAAGCAGCATTTAAAATTTGAGGATGAAGAAGAACTTGACCGTAAAGGGATGGAGCCAGAACCTGAAAACGAAAATGAAGAGGAAGATGAGGGAATAGCAGAGCCTGAAGACAGTTACAACGAGGAGGAGGAAGAAGAGGAGGAAGAAGATGTTTTTGATGACGACAAACTTACTGAAGAAAGTTACCGTACTAACTTTGACGAAACACCTGATGACCTCAGCCTTGAAGCTGAAGACGTTGTAGATGATGAAGACGATACTAATTATTAAGATGAACTTAAATTAAAACAAAACCTGTCGCAAATTTGCGACAGGTTTTGTTTTAATTTAATATTTTTCTTCTCCACTTACAAGTTTTTCAGAATCCCAAGGTGCAGGATCACCTCCGAGATATTTGTGGAACCATTCCAAATGTGCATTATAATAAAGTGGCATTGAAGAAAGACCAGAAGGCCAATGCCCGTCATTTTTCAATACAATAAGGCGGCTGGGGATACCGAGAGTCTGAAGGGTTGTAAAATATTGCAGACTCTGTGTATAAGGTACACGATAATCACGTTCTCCTGTAATAATCAAAGTTGGAGTAGCAAAATTCCTTGCATATTCTGAAGGGCTCCACTTCTTATAGCAATCAGAATTCCAAGGTTGTCCTTGAAGATCAAAATCTGGGAACCAAAGTTCTTCAGTAGCTCCCCACATTGATTTTAAATCATAAAGTCCCATCATAGAAGCCAGGCATTTAAAACGTTTTGTCTTAGCCTGTAGCCAGTTCATAAAATAGCCTCCATAGCTCCATCCCATTGCCCCCATACGCGTACTGTCAACATAGTTTAAGGAAGCAAGTTTATCTGTCATTTTCATTACATCTTGATAAGGATAGCTCCCCCAGTTACCACTAATATCACGGGTAAAACGTTGACCGTATCCTGTCGATCCATGAGGATTAGGATAAGCTACAACATATCCTGCACCTGGATAAACTTGCCAGTCTGCACGAAAGGAATTCATCCATTGCATCTGCGGACCTCCATGTACATTAATAATCAGCGGATATTTCTTGGAAGGATCAAAACCATGGGGTTTCACAATAAAAAATTCGACAGAATCACCCTTCGCACCCTTTATCCACATTGCCTCTGACGGTCGAAGATCAACTTCTGCCTCCAAAGCATCATTATAATGCGTAATTTGTATTTCCTTACCCTTTTGCATCTTATAAATAGCAGAAGGTTTGCCCGTAGTAGAATAGGTATAAAAAACAGTCCCACGCTTGTCAACATCGAAACTACCAATAGCCCGGTCAGCGATAAGCTGCACAATTTTTTTGTTTTTTATATTTACAGTATACAGAGGCTCTGCACCACGCACCTCACCAAGGAAATAGATGCTCTTGGAATTCTCTGCCCACTTATAATTATCAACCCAGTTATCAAAATTTTCCGTTAAGATAGACTTCTTTCCCGTTTTACGATCATAAAGTGCCAAACGAAAACGATCACTTTCATATCCAGGAACCTTCTGCATACGGTAAGCTATATAGCGCCCATCAGGAGAATACTGCGGGCTACCATCCCATGCCGCATTCTCTTCTGTAATGTCTTTAGCTACTCCACCGGCAACTGGTACTATCCATAAATCACAATTAGTATTTGCTTCCGGATGCTCTGTATGATTGCTCATATAACAAAGTTCTCTGGAGTCTGGAGAAAACACAAAACCATCAGGACCGGACGGAGAGAAAACAGGAGAATGAAAGTTTCCAGGTGTCACATCTGTATAAGTTTTATCAACTATATTATAAATAATAATGTGCCAATAATGTCTATCCTGATATTGCGTCCAGTGCCGATAGAGCAGATGATCTGTAATATGTGCCTGAACAGGATTTGCAGCCTTCAATTCATTCGCTTTTTTATTTGCGGAGCCATCTATATCTACGATATTTGGCAGTACCTCTGCAGCAAAAGCAATAAGGTTATTGTCAGGGGAAACAACTGCACCTTGCACACCAAGCTTATAATCAGTAAGTTTTTCCACTTTATTCGTACAAATATCCTTTCTATAAATCTGAGGAGTACCACTTTTATCAGACGTATAGAATAAAGATTTTGCATCCCTACTCCATATAGGAGAGGAGCTCATACTGTCAGCAATGAAGATCTGTCCGTTAATATAGATATTAGAGATATACTTTTGTACCTTCAGATTAGAACAACTTAAGGTATAAGCCAATTCCCCTGCAGGCGACACAACAGGACCGTATGCAGATTTAATACGATAAATGTCCTCAATATTAAAGGCTCTTTTCTGTGCCATTCCAGGCAGACAACAGGCAAGAGCGATAGCCATAATCATTTTTTTTTGATCCATATCTTCTTACATTTTAAGACTACGAAAATTATGTATAAAATTTTATTCAAACATTCTGTTTGTCAAACCCAACAGGACGGAATTGTTTCTGTTCATCACTATATATGTATCCATTTTTCAAAAGATAAGCCTTTAATTCGTTCGGATTACGATTATAACAATAACAAAGCGATTCTAAAGAATCAAATTCTTCATCCCTCAGAAACATATTTACACTCGATACTAAAATTGCGGGGTCTTTAGGTAAAAAATCCATAATAATCTTTTTTATTCAAGACACAAAGATAGTTATATTTTCTAATATAAGAGAGCATAAACAAAATAAAATACAATACTAAAAACGACATATTCAATTATAATAAGGTGCAACAACTTATTTAAAGCCTATTCCAAAGAAAAAGCAACTTTTTATAAAAAAAACACAAAGAAAAATTTGGAAGGACAGAAGAAAAACACTACCTTTGCACTCGCATTTGAGAACAATGTTTGGAAACTCGGTTTGCGAGCCCTGAAAGGAAGGATGGGTGAGTGGCTGAAACCAGCAGTTTGCTAAACTGCCGTGCGCAAACGCGTACCGGGGGTTCGAATCCCCCTCCTTCCGCATAACACGGGGCTAGACAATCTCAAACAAATACTAACGGTCGGTTCATCTAACGGTTAGGATACAAGATTCTCAATCTTGGCATGCGAGTTCGATTCTCGCACCGACTACAAATAAGTTCTGCAAGTTTTTTACTTACGGAACTTTTATATTTTCCACATCAAAATATTCTTATCAAATAATATACAATGATGTAAACCAAATTTAATCATGATCATGTTCTAGCAATTCAGATTGAATCGTTACTTTAAAATACACCTTTACTCTCCGAGAGAAAATTCATCATCATCATCATTACTGCCTCCAATGCACAACTGCCGAAGATCATAAAAGCTGCCATTATAAATATTAAAGTCAACATAACCTTTAACTCCAGGCAACTGACCAGCATCGGTGTGCTGCCAGAACTTCCAAGGTCCCTTATACTCTACTTTTTCTACATAATAATGGGCTATCCAATAAGGATAATCATTAAATACAGGAGCACTAAGATACTGTTCCTTAAATCTATAGTTAGTGTAAATAATCGGTTTAACATGATACTTGTCTTCCACAATATGGAGCCAGGTAAGAATGTCTGTCTGGAAATCATCCACATCCTCGTCAACAGGCTTATGTTCCACATCAAGCACGGGAGGAAGATCCCCCGCAGTCAGGTGAACCTGATTCAGAAAATAATAAGCCTGCATGCGCGCACTACTCTTATTACTCCAGAAATGATAAGCCCCACGGATGAATCCATACTCACGAGCGTTATAAAAATTCTGAGTGAAATTTTCATCCATACTACTGCTTCCCTCTGTACTTTTTATAAAGATAAAGCGCAGAGGTGTCCCTTCTATCATAGCATTGCGCAATTTATCCCAGTCAATATTTCCTTGATAATGAGAAATATCAATTCC
>DMYZ01000253.1 GCA_003483565.1 Prevotella sp. | reverse complement strand
TAGGATACAAAAGAGAAAAAGTAAGGTTCATCATGCAAAAGAATCGAATTTTAGAAATTATCAACTTTCTTAAAAGTTTTGATATTTTAGCTGTTTTAGCTAATTTTCCTATTTATTTATAGGCTTTTTCTCGAATTTATTATATAAATTTGCAATTGCAGGCTAAATCCTCCTAATACTAAAGATAAATCGATGAGTACTAAATTTTTTACAAACAGGAATGGTAATACACTCATTAAAAAGTTTGAAGGTGTACTTGATAATAATCCACTAGTTAAGAACTTGGACGCTGTTGTTGGTTTTTTGCGGTCTTCTGGCTATTTTGAATTACGACCATTTTTGAAAGGTGTTGATAAAGTCAGAATATTGATAGGTATCGATGTCGATAAGTATATTGCTAATGCTGCTAATATAGGGCAATTGTTTTTTGGAAATCCCGGCGCAGTTAAGGAAGACTATCTTAGCAATTTCCGCAAGGATATAGAAAATTCATCTTATTCAAAAAAGGTAGAAAATGGTATCATGCAATTGCTTCAAGATATTATTAATGGAAAGCTTGAACTTCGTGCACATCCAAGCAAGAAGATACATGCAAAGATATATATTCTTTATCCGAATGGTTTTAATGAACACACGCTGAATGCTGCTGTTATTACTGGCTCAAGTAATCTAACGGGTAATGGTCTGGGTGTTTCTCATAATATTCAATATGAATTTAATGTGATGTTGAATGAAAATGAGGATGTAAAGTTTGCTATGGATGAATTTAGTCAATTATGGGAAGAAGCTAAAGATTGTCCTATAGAAGCAACGGATATTCAAACTGTTATTGATTCAACTTATCTTAAGGGAGACGTTACTCCTTATGAGCTCTATATTAAGATGCTGATGGAATATTTTGGCGATCGTGTGAAGAATGAGGATAATAATGATCTTTATGAGTTACCAGAAGGATATGCTAAATATGACTATCAGATTGATGCAGTAAATGAAGGCTATGAGAAGTTGCTTAAATATGATGGGTTTTTCTTAGCAGATGTCGTAGGACTTGGTAAAACGGTTATAGCTACGATGATAGCTAAGAAGTTTCTTATTGAGAATGGTAAAGAGAACACGAAAATATTAATAGTTTATCCACCTGCTGTAGAACAAAACTGGAAAACCACCTTTCATGATTTTGGTATAGATAAGTACACAAAGTTTGTTAGTAATGGTAGTTTGAATAAAGTGCTTGATGATGAAAATTATGACTATTGGAATGCTGATGAATATGATCTTGTGCTTGTTGATGAGGCCCATAAGTTTCGTAATCATACAACAGGAGCCTTTGAACAACTACAGGAAATTTGTAAGATGCCCCGTATTAATATTGGTAATATAAAAGGTTATAAGAAAAAGGTTATTTTGATTTCTGCGACTCCCATGAACAATACACCGATGGATATTTATAATGAATTACTTCTCTTTCAGGATCCACGACGCTGCACTATTGATGGCATCCCAAACCTTACTTCATCATTTAGTCAATTGAACCAAAAATTTAAGCAGTTAAGACGTAATCCAGAATATGATATGAAAGAATATAAGCGACTGGCTGAGCGAGTGCGAGAAAAAATTATTAAACCTGTTACAGTACGTCGTACTCGTTCTGATATAAAAAGTATCCCCCGTTATAATAAAGATATAAGTGACTTCCCAATAGTTGAACGTCCACAAGAGAAACAATATGAATTGAACGAACACTTGGCCGGTCTATTTAAAGAGACTGTTTATCATTTGATAACGGATGTATCATATGCTCGTTATCAGGCCATTGCTGGATTGAGGCTTGAGAAATCAGAAGGTCTTTATGATAATGCAGAGACTGTTTCAAAATCATTAGCTAATATACGCAAGACGGGTTTAGTAAAACGATTGGAGAGCAGTTTTTATGCTTTTAAGGTTTCTCTTGATAATTTTCGTCAGGCTAATCAGAATATGATCAATATGTTTGCCAAAGGAAAAGTGTTTATTGCTCCTGATATGGATATTAATCATTTTTATAAATTGGGGTTGTCTGACGATGAAATAGAAGAGAGACTGAATAAGAAGGCTGAAGAAAATCCTAAGGATAAAGTTTTTGTTCCAGAGGACTTTAGACCTGAGTTTGTTGAAAATTTAAAGAAAGATCAAGTTGTTATCAATAAGATGATTTCTGATTGGAAGGATGTTACTGATCAAGACGATTCTAAATTTGATTGTTTTAATGACTTGTTAAAACATGAATTTTTCAATAAGTCAATGAATCCAGGCCAAAAATTAGTAGTGTTTTCAGAATCGCTTGATACAGTGAATTACCTCTCAAAACGCATTAACAGAAATGATGTACTTGTTATTTCCTCAAATAATCGTGTTAAAAAATTTAAAACTATACGTGAGAATTTTGATGCAAATTATAAGGATAAGAAAAATGATTATAATATTCTTTTAACCACTGATGCTTTAGCAGAAGGAATTAATCTTCATCGTTCTAATGTGATTGTCAACTATGATACGCCATGGAACTCTACAAAGTTGATGCAGCGTATTGGACGTGTTAATCGTATTGGCTCTGTTTCTAAGCATATTTATAACTATGTATTTTATCCATCCAGTCAAGGTGATGAGGAAATTAGACTTAATCGTACAGCTTTGTCTAAGATTCAAACATTTCAAACGACCTTTGGCGAGGATAATCAGATATATTCTACTAAAGAGGTTCTTAATACTTTTGATAAACTTTTTAATGAACATGTTGCTATTGAGGAAGTGAATGAAGAGATGCAATTTTATGAAGAGTTGAGAGACCTTTATTACAATGATCGAAAGGAATATAATCGTATTCATCGGTTGTCACTTCGCAGTCGTTGTGGTAGAAAGACTAAGATCTATAATGGAATTACTTTAAGTGGAGATACTTTGGTCTTTTTAAAAACTAATTTTCGTAAGGCTTTCTTTCGTGCTTCTGATAATTCGATTAAGGAATTATCTTCTTTAGAAGCATTGAACTTCTTTAAGGCTGAGAAAACAGAACAATCGGTGGAAAGGATTGAAAATCATCATGAGCATGTAAATAAGGCTTGTCGTACATTTAAGAATACTATTAATCAACAAATTACTAATGGGGATTTAATTCAGAATACAAAGAATCTAATGGGGGCACAGGTTGGAACTGCAATCCAGATATTAAATACATTTTTAATCGAAATCCAAGATAGCAATACACGATTACTTATAGTTCAGTTACAGTCTTTGGTTAGGGATGGCGTTATTACTTACCTCCCAAAGCGCTTGCAACGTATGAGTAAGCAGCTTCGCAAAGGACTACTTTCTCATGATGATGCACTTAATGAGATTATTTTTATGGCAAAAAAATATACAGATTATTTTGTTGCAGAAGAAGAGCGACGCAAACAGCCGGAATCTGAACCTAAAATTATTTTATCAGAATCTTTCAAATAAGAAAAATGAATGATATAGTATAGATACAAAGCTCATGTGTGCATTAGTTAGTGCGTAATGCTTAGCCATGATTTGATATATCTACATAGTGTAGAGACGTGATTGTGTGTTAAAAGGAATATAGAATGCTTCTGAGTGAAAAAACAAAGAAGATAATAATAAAATAAAAAATTATGAATTATAGACCAGTTATAGAATCAAAATACAATCGTGTAGCGTGGGAGAAGTTACTTTACGACATTTTTAAGGATAAGGCTAAATTCTTCAAAGTACCTACACCAGTTGAAGTTAATTGCAATATAGCTTTTAATGCTTATTATATTGGACGTATCACGTTAGCTGATAATCAATGCATAGCTATCTACGAAGTGCAACTAAATCAACATGTTGATATTGAACGTAACAGGGTCGGTATTCGTAACTTGCTCGTTCCTGAATGGCGTAACAGTGGCTTTGCAGGAGCTTTTATGTTCTGCTATAAGCAAAGCGAGAGCATACTTCGATTTTCGTATGTCAGTGAGACTTATTCATTTAAAGATGGAAAGTATGAAAGAATATCTACTAATACTCGACGATATACATACGTTTTGGGTGAAGGTCGTGGATGTCGTACAGCAATTGATCAATTTAATACCTTGCGTGAGAGTTCGCAGACTTTAAATGATGTGACTCAAGCTTTTTCTGTAGAGGTGCTTACTAAACAGTTCTACAATGAACTTTTTAACTGGTATTCTTGGGCTGTGGCTGAAGACTCTGGTATTACGTTTCCTAACTGTACTAAGGTGGAAGATGATGATCGTGAGGGTATTGAAACCAAAATCATCCGTATGATTACTCGTATTATGTTTGTATGGTTTATTAAGCAGAAAGGATTAGTACCAGACCGTTTATTTGATATAAAGTATTTGACAAAAATTCTAATTGACTTTAATCCACAAGACAAAAAGAATGGCAATTACTATAATGCGATTTTACAAAATCTTTTTTTTGCTACATTAAATAGGGCCATAAAAGACGAAGATGGCAATTTAAGAGGTTTTGCTCATGCAGTTAAAAAAGACATTAAAACGCTTTATCGCTATGACGATATGTTTAGTATTAATGAGCAGCAAGTAGTGAGATTGTTCTCCGAAATTCCGTTTCTCAATGGCGGATTGTTTGAGTGCCTTGATAAGACAAAAACTATAGATGGAGTAGACATTGCTTTTAATTATGATGGTTTTAGTCGAAATGATAAGCGGTTTGCAGATGGAAGATTCCGTAATAGAGCTATTGTACCAAACATCTTTTTCTTTGATCCGGAGAAGGGATTATTTCCTATTCTAAATAGATATAATTTTACAGTTGAGGAAAATACACCTGAGGAGCAACAGATAGCTCTTGATCCTGAGCTCTTAGGTAAAGTATTTGAAAACCTTTTAGGGGCATATAATCCTGAAACCAAAGAAACTGCACGTAATCTAAGTGGATCATTTTATACTCCGCGTGAAGTTGTTAATTATATGGTAGATGAAAGCTTAATTCGTTATTTGGGAGACGATAATACTGTGCGTTCCTTATTTCGCGAGGATTTTATCTATGACGAGTCAAAAAGTGATGAATATCAAAAGATCATTAGGAAGTTACAGGCCGTAAAGATTCTCGATCCTGCATGTGGCTCTGGTGCTTTTCCTATGGGTATGTTAAACAGAATTGTTGGCATTAGGCAGAAATTGAGAGATCCAGAAGATACTTATAATCTGAAACTTTATACTATTGAAAATTGCATCTATGGAAGTGATATTCAAAGTATTGCTGTTCAGATAACTAAACTGAGGTTTTTTATTTCACTTATCTGTGAATGTGAAAGAGATAATACAAAACCTAATTTTGGAATGCCTACTCTACCAAACTTGGAAACTAAATTTGTTTCTGCTGATACTCTTCTTAAAATTAATAACCCAAAATCGTATAATCTTTTTGAAAATCCACGTATAGAAGAAACTGTGAAAGAATTGAAACAAGTGCGACATGAACATTTTCAGGCTAAAACGGCGGGACGGAAGATTGCCTTACGAAAAAGGGATGGGCAGCTTCGGCAAGAGCTTGCAAAATTGCTTACTGATAGTTGGACCAAGCCTGAAAATGCTATACAACTGGTAAAATGGAATCCTTATGATCAAAATGAAGTATCATCGTTCTTTGACCCGGAATGGATGTTTGGTATTAGGGATGGTTTCGATATTATAATTGGCAATCCTCCTTATATTCAACTGCAAAATAATGGTGGAGCGTTGGCAAAAAAGTATGAAAATATAGGATATC
>DMYZ01000194.1 GCA_003483565.1 Prevotella sp. | reverse complement strand
TGATGGTCCCAGGTTTCTCCTTCCATAAATTTCCATCCATTGTCGGTATTTGCCGTTATGGTCAAGTTTCCAAGATAAGCCTGGACACTTCCTCCTATATTATAAGAAGTGAGATAATGTCGGTAGTCATCTCCAATGTTGAGAAATCTATAGATTCCTCCATAGAAAGATAGAGACAGTTTCTCGGGGATCAGATCAAATGTATTGTTGTTTTGCAAGTAAATCATGTCTATGGCATGCTGATTCTTTTGAGTATAATAGAATTGATTATCATCAGACCGGCTGTAGCTTGCCAGATTACAATTCCGGTTTCTTAAATATGTAAAATTAAGCTCACTTGTTAAACGGGGGTGAGCATAAGTAATCTTGAACTGTTGTGCCGTCTTTTTAGTTGGCTTTAGATTCGGATTACCGACAGTCCATTCCATACTGTTTTTTCTGATTTGTGTGTTGCTGATCATGGCGACTTGAGAGATATGCTGGCTGATTTCAAATGTATAGTTAAGATTCAGAGACTTTAGCAGGGGATAGGTGAAAGTTATCTTGGGGTGCATGAGCCAGTAGTTGTAATGGTATTCACCTTGCCGGTAGTAGTCATGGTTGGTCCCACAACCGATTACATATCCAGCTTTCTTTATATTGCCTTTAATTTCACCAAAGAGATAGTATTCTGCATCATGCATGTTGTCCAATGATTCTACATCTCCGGAGTAATCATTTCGTGTATATTTCAGTTTCTGGTGGAGTCCCAGGGATAAGGTAAAAGGTTTAAGCCGGTTCTCATAAATAAATTCAGATACGAGTGACCATGTTTTTCCATTGACGGTATAGGTATAAGGAGAACCTTCATCATTATAGTTATCTGTTCTTGTAACCAGATGTGTTCCCACGATATTAGCAGTAAAATTTTGATGTCCTCCCAAGTGACTGGAAAAATATAAATCCAGTACTGGCGAAAACTGTTTGCTATGATTTCGGATAGTTGCAATGTAATCCTGATCAGAACTATGGATTAGACGATCCTCGAAATCTCTGGGAAAATGGTTGAAGTCTGTGGAAAAGGTTGCTTGAAACAAATGGCTTGCAGAATCAGAAAGATTATATTGTAATTCCAGATTATGGTCAAACTCTTTCGATTGAGAGTCTTGGTCTCGTCTTGTTATAAATTCGTGAGCTCCACTATTTAGAAGGTAGTCGGCTTCTTCCTGATAGCGTGAACCTTTAAAATTTCTGTAAAAGGAATTATAGGTTAATCCGAACTGAGATTTTTTATGATTGATTTTTGTATATATCGTATTGTCACCGTGCCATGTGGTAACGGTGTTATTCAGGTCTGTTCCCAAAGTGTACCCATCTTCATTACGGATGGTTCTGATATTTATGACATAGGCAATATTTTCACCATATCTTACACCGGGATTGTTGATAAAATCAATACTCTTTACAAGTTTTGGATCAAGTGCCAACAAGTCATCTTTAGAGGCTAATATCCCATTGATACGCATTTGTACATCTCCTTGATGACCAAGGGCTGTTATGGTATGTCCGACTTCGTCGACTCTGATTGTAGGGAAAGACAGTTTGTTGAGCAGGTCGTAACCATTAGATGAAGAAACTTTCTGCGCTTCTGTCGGAAGGAGTGTTTTGCCGTCAGCTTTGTTGATAATTTTGGAAGCTTTGACTTTTACTTCTTGAAGCTGTACTTCTTTTTGAGAATCTTTTTTGTTTTGTGCCTGTGTCTGAATTATAAAGAAAATCAGACTGGATAAAATTATAATACGTCTCATTGTTGTTTTTTCCGGCAAAGATAAAAAAAGAGTTTTTGTTCGGATAAAAAACAAACTGACAACTGTCTGACAACTATGCTTTGTTCAAGATGTTGATTTCTTTTAATTATTTAAAAATCTGTGAATAGACTATTTGTTAATCTGCAACTGATAGTCTTTGCCTCGGTCAGAGGTGATTTTGATATTCCCTTTTTGCAAGATAACAGGTTTTAGTCTTTTTATTAAAGTATATAAGGTCTCGCTGGCATCTGTTTTTTTAGGCCAGAGATTTTCGCAGATTTCATTTTTTGTAAGTTTATGATCACTTGTTGAAAAGAACAGAAACATAAGCTCTTGCTGCATTGGTGTCAGATGAATGGGTTCGTGCTTCAAATTATAAAAGTTTTTTTCTGTTATACTGAGCATCATGTTACCGAAGATGATCATATCTTTTTGGTGCTTTCTGAAGTAGGCAAAAGAGAAAAGTATCCATAATAAAGCAATAACAGATAAGCTACCGGTCAGCCGTTGGTCTGACATGAAAAAGATGGAGGCAATAGAACAATCGGCATATCCCTGGAATTCCAATATTCTGGAATTCTTTTCCCATTTTATCTTGTGGCTGTGTAGTCCAGATGTCTCTTTGTCCAAAGCATAGTAGACAAAAGAATGTTTTCGTATCTCAGGTATTTTGAGATGACTGCGGTAATCTTGAATGGTATCGGGGGTTATCCATCCTTCTTTTTTCCGGGAAAGTGTTTGGGCCAGAGCTTGATTCATGTCCTGTATAATATCCCTTTGTGTACAGTTGTAACTGTGAATGCTTGATAGGACAGCACAGCATATAAACCCTAAAAATATGAGAAAAGAATGGTATGGCTTCATGTTACAAATGATTAATATTTCGTTTGCAAAGATAATATTTTTTTGCAATATAGTCATACATAAGGATAAACTTCTTATATGATTTTTACTATATGTATTGAGAAACAGCAATTTCTAATTCAAAGTTTTTTATTTTCTAAAAGGACTTATTTTTTCATTCTTGTCAATGACAATCTCAGAAAAATTAGCTATATTTGCAATTGACAAATCAGATTTTTATGAAAACAAACTATGAACTTCGTTACGCTTCCAATCCGGTGGATGCGAAAGCTTATGATACAGTGCGACTTCGCCATGAATTTCTTGTTGATCATCTCTTTGGTGATGATGAAGTAAATATGGTGTATTCGATGTATGACCGTATGATTGTAGGTGGTGCAAAACCTGTGAAAGAAAAACTTAAACTCGAAGCTATTGATCCGTTAAAAGCAAATTATTTTACATCCCGTCGCGAAATAGGTATATATAATGTTGGTGCAGGTACAGGTGTTGTCAAGGTTGGCGATGAA
>DMYZ01000214.1 GCA_003483565.1 Prevotella sp. | reverse complement strand
GTGCCTTAATGGCTTATCTGAACAGCAATGTGAAATACCCGGTTGTAGCACAGGAAAATGGTGTTCAAGGTCGTGTTGTAGTATCGTTCGTCGTAGAGAAGGATGGTTCTATTTCCGATGTAAACGTCGTACGTTCTGTAGACCCTTCACTTGATAAGGAGGCTGCACGTGTAGTACGCAGCATGCCAAGATGGAATCCAGGTAAACAGAATGGTTCTTCTGTACGTGTTAAATACAATGTACCTGTTTCATTCAGATTACAATAAGCAAATATGAAAAAGATCATATCTTATATTATTATAGGATTATTTCTACCCTTGTTCTTCTTCTCCTGCAATGGAAAGAAGGACAAGGGAATGAGGACTGATACACCGACGTCAGGAACGATTCAATTCGTTGCTGACGAAAGTTTCAGCCCGATTATAGAAGAAGAAAGAAAACAATTTGAATTTGAATATCCAAAGGCACATCTTAAGCCTTTGTATATTGATGAAGTAACAGGTCTTCAAATGTTGAAAGATTTCAAGACCTGCTTGTTGATTACTTCTAGGAAACTGACAGACCACGAACTAGCTTATATCAAATTAAAGTCAAACATAATAGCTCAAAGTTTTCCTATTGGGTATGATGGTGTTGCTTTCATTGTCAACAAAGAGAATAATGACACATGCATCACTGTCAAAGATATCAAAAGGATTTTGACTGGAGAAGCTACTAATTGGAAGCAGATCAATCCAAAATCAAAAAGAGGGAAAATTGAAGTCGTATTGGATAATGTAAGATCAGCGACAACTGATTTTGTAGTAGACTCCATCTTAAAAGGAAAGCATCTCGGTGGAAAAAATATTTTCACTGCAAAAAATAGTAAACAAGTTATCGATTACGTTGACAAGACACCAAATGCAATAGGCATTATTGGATCAAACTGGCTCAATGATAAAAGAGATACAACAAATACAACATTTAAGAAGAATATTCATGTCATGTCGGTATCTATCAAGAATAAAGCTACAGAAATGAATAGCTGGAAACCTTATCAGGCCTATTTACTTGATGGAAGATATCCATTTGCCAGAACACTTTGGGCAAATGTAGTTGACGGAAGTAAAGCTCTTCCATGGAACTTTGCGAATTATATCTCAAGTCCGACAGGACAATTAATTATATTCAAATCAGGACTACTTCCATATAGAGGCGATATTGAAATAAGAACAGTAAATGTTAAAAGATAAAAAGGATTAAACCCAGAGAGAGAAATAGCGTCAGAGCTATAAAACCAAAGGAAAATAATTATGAAGACAAGTAAATATGTTTTAGCAGGTGTGATGCTCCTCAGCTTAGCTTCACCTGTAGGTGCCCAAGAGATCAGTTATCAAGATATGTTGACGCCCATCACAAACGCACTTAAGGATAACTCTCCAAGTGAAACCACACAGGATTTAATCAAAAAGTATGAAAAGACTTTTAAAAAAGATCCTAAAGCCCTTATAGCTCTAGGGAACACCTTGTTAAGCAATAAGAAGTATGATGAAGCAACCGAACTAGCCAATATGGCTATAGCCAAAAATAAGAACGATGGTGATGCTTATGTCTTGCTAGGCAATATTGCAGCCTTGAAGGATGATGGTGGCAATGCTGCTATGTGGTTTCAACAGGCAATGACGATGGATCCTAAAAACCCAGCAGGATATATGAGTTATGCCAGTGTTTACCGTAAAGTCGATCCAGAAGGAGCAGCAGCAGCCTTGGAAAAACTTCATGAAGCAAGACCAGATTACCCTATTGATGCTGAAGCTGCTCATACCTATTATGTAGGTACTAAATATGACAAAGCTTTAGAAAATTACGACAAAGCGGGTAAGGAAAATCTAGATGAATATAAATTGACAGAGTATGCCGTATCAGCATACATGGAGAATAAAAAGGATCAAAGTCTGGATCTTGCGAAATATGGCATAAGCAAATTTCCTAAGGATGCTACCTTCCAAAAGATTGCATTATGGAGTGCAGTTGATTTACAGAAATATGACGAAGCTATTGGCTATGCCAATACTATCATGACAACAGATTCTATTGAGAAAACACAGCGCGACATTGTTTATTATGGATTAGCTTTAAATGGAACAAAAAAATATGATGAAGCTATTGCACAATTTGCCAAAGCTTTCCAGATGAAATCTGATGATTTTAAGCCGCTACAATATATTTCTGATGCTTACAATGCCAAAGGAGACCAAGACAAAGCTCTTGAATACAGCGAAAAATATATGAGTGCTAACCCTGAGGCTGCGCCTTCTGACTATGCAAAACTTGCAAGTGTTTATCTTGACAAAGCAGCAAAAGAAAATGGAGCAGCAAAAGACTCTACATATAGTAAGGCTTTTGGTATTTATGAAAAAATCGGGAAAAAGTTCCCGAGCATAGAAAGCTGGGCAGACCTTCAAGCAGGTTTCCAAGCATCAAAGGCTGGATATGATGATAAATCAGCCGATTACTTTGAGAAAGTCATCAGTCTGCTTGAAAACAAAGAAAACAGAGACAACGATGAGACAAGCTATCTGAAGTCTGCATACAGTAACTTAGGTTACTATTATTGGGGAATCAAAAAGAACTTGGAAGCAGCGAAACCATATTACGAAAAGTTGATTAAGATTGATCCAAATGACACAAATGCTAAGGCTGCACTGGGAATCAATGACAATACAACAACGACAACAACATCAACAACGAAAGAACCTTAAAATATACGTAAAACTATATAGAAAAATGGAGAACCAGAAGGTTCTCCATTTTTTATTAACCAAATAAAAAAGGCGTCTTAAAAAGACGCCCCTATTTAATGTAACTAAAATATTTCCTTACTCAGGAAGACTAATTGCCTCATTAGGACAAACAGAAGCACAAGTGCCACACTCTGTACACATATCTGGATCAATATGATAGATATCACCTTCAGAAATTGCACCTACAGGGCACTCATCAATGCATGTACCACATGCAACACAGTCATTTCCAATTACGTATGCCATAATTCAATATATTTAAAATTAATAATGTTTTTGTATAAAATAACACTCATAGTATACCTACTAATGATGGGCACAAAGATAAATAATTATTTTGGAAATACCTAAAGATGGTGATACCTTTTAAATAATTTATACAATGTCGAAATAAATTAGCAAGCAATAACTTTGTCAAAACCTCGTTATAAAAGAGATGAAAAAAATGAGGATCCTCATATTGACACTCAGCCTATACTGCACTGTT
>DMYZ01000157.1 GCA_003483565.1 Prevotella sp. | reverse complement strand
CCTAAAGATAAAGTCGAAGCAATCACCGATGTGTTGCCAGGCATAAAAAGTCCGACAATCATTCCTTTGGCTGATCCGAACTGGTGTTCCATCCACACCGTACTGGATGAAAAGCGTTTTTGGGGAATTATCAACCGCCTTAAAGAACTTGGTGCTCAAGGCATTTTGGTAACCCCCATCGAAAAAATGATTCTCTAATTTAGAGATAAAGCTAAATAAAATATCATAAATTTATTTTGGAGATGAACATTATTAAGTATCCTGCGAAGGAAGATTGGAAAGAAATCGTGAGACGTCCGCATCTCGACCTGACACAACTCAATGCTACTGTTGAGTCAGTACTGAACGATGTAAAGAACCACGGAGATGAAGCCGTAAAAAAATACGAGGAAAAATTCGACCATGCACATCTTGATCTTCTTGCTGTTACGAATGAGGAAATCAAGGAGGCAGAACAGGTTGTTTCTCCGGAACTTCGACATTCTATAGAACTTGCCCATCATAATATAGCCATTTTCCATAACTCACAAAAATTTTCAGGAAACAAGATAGAAACTGCTACAGGAGTTATATGTTGGCAGAAAAGTGTTCCCATCCAAAAAGTTGGACTCTATATTCCAGGGGGTACAGCACCTCTCTTTTCTACAGTCCTGATGTTGGCTACACCAGCCAAAATCGCTGGTTGCAAGGATATTATCCTGTGTTCACCTCCAAATAAAGACGGCAAACTGAATCCGGCAATTCTCGTAGCTGCTAAAGTAGCTGGCATACGCCATATCTATAAAGCTGGTGGTGTCCAAGCCATTGGTGCCATGGCTTACGGAACAGAAAGTATTCCTAAAGTATACAAAATATTTGGACCTGGTAATCAATATGTTATGGCAGCAAAGCAACAGGTGTCGTTACATGATGTAGCTATTGATATGCCGGCAGGTCCTTCTGAAGTCTGCGTCATTGCCGACAAAACTAGTAATCCTGTTTTTGTTGCGGCTGACTTACTTTCACAAGCAGAACATGGCATAGATTCACAGGTGCTTCTGATTACAACATCAGAGCAAATGATGAATCAAGTAAAAGATGAAATCGAACGACAATTAGTATTACTTCCCCGTAAAGATATTGCAGCAAAAACCTTAGAAAACTCAAAGCTTATCTTAGTAACCAACTCTCAGGAAGCCATCGACTTAAGTAACACTTACGCACCAGAGCACTTAATTCTTGCCACTTCAGACTATGAAGAACTTGCAGACCAAGTCATCAACGCAGGAAGTGTTTTCCTTGGTAAATATGCTTGTGAAAGTGCAGGAGATTATGCCAGTGGTACCAACCATACTCTGCCTACTCATCAATATGCTCTAGCCTATAACGGTGTTAATTTAGACAGCTATAACCGCAAAGTTACATTCCAGTATCTCACAGCTGATGGCATTCGCAGTATTGGTAATGCTGTTGTATGCATGGCTGAAGGTGAACAACTTGAAGCTCATGCCAATGCTATGCGTGTACGTATCAACTCACTAAAAAAATAGACTTATGAAAGACTTAAAAGATCTTTGTAGAAAAAACATATGGGATCTTGCTCCTTATTCCTCAGCAAGAAATGAGTACAGTGGTCACTCAGCCCATGTTTTTCTGGATGCAAATGAAAACCCCTATAATGTTCCATTTAACCGTTATCCGGATCCTTTGCAACATGAGGTAAAAAAAGCACTTAGTAAAATAAAGGGGATTCCTGCTGAGAACATATTCCTCGGTAATGGTTCAGATGAAGCCATAGATTTACCTTATCGTATTTTCTGTAGACCAGGAATAGATAATGTTGTGGCTATTGAACCTACTTATGGAATGTATAAAGTATGCGCCGATATTAATAATATTGAATACCGGCCGGTATTACTGGATGAGAATTATCAGGTCTCTGCTGACCAGTTACTGGCAGCTTGTAATGAAAACACAAAACTGATCTGGATTTGCTCACCGAATAACCCTACGGGTAATCTTATTGATCATGATACCATTGAAAATGTGTTGGATAGATTCCAGGGTATTGTCATCATTGATGAAGCTTATAGTGATTTTGCAGCAGAACGACCAATGCGTGTTGAACTTCCAATACATCCCAATATGGTCATACTCAATACGATGAGCAAAGCCTGGGGATGCGCAGCTATCAGGCTAGGAATGGCCTTTGCTTCAACGGAAATTGTCGGACTTTTTAATAAAGTAAAATACCCATACAACATTAATCAACTCACTCAAAAGCAAGCTCTAGAAGCCTTAAAAGATCCTTTCGAAGTTGAAAAGTGGGTTAAAATATTGTTAACAGAACGAACCCGTGTCATTGCTGCCATGAAAGAATTAAAGATTACAAAGAGAATATATCCTACTGAAGCCAACTTTTTTTTGGTTAAAGTTACAGATGCTCAAGCTATCTATAACTATCTGGTAAATCTTGGCATTATAGTAAGAAATCGAAACAGAATACAGCTTTGTGGTAACTGCCTGCGAATAACTATTGGATCAAAAGGTGAAAATGAAGAATTGCTCGGAGCCCTTCGGAGCTATTAAATTTTTATTTCTCCTCTCAATTGTAAACTTGAGAGGAGAAAAATATTGACGATAATTTAGAACGGTAAGTCATCTGCACTGCCTTCAGCAGCAGGCTGCGTTGGAGGAAATGGAGCCTGAGCACCACCGGTAGGAGATGCGGAAGCAGCCTGAGGCGCACTGGCAGCTGCTACAGCAGCTGGATCAACATGATTAACAGCCCATGCCCGAATATTATTAAACCAGCGGCCATTGAATTCATGGGCATCAATATCAAAACTGACACTAATCTCATCACCACTATTGATAGCAAACTGAGCCAAACGATCAGCACCAAAAACATCGAAAACCAACTTTCGCGGATACTGGTCATGTGTTTCGATAACAAAACTTTGAGATTTCCATTCACCACGGGCTGATACTCC
>DMYZ01000168.1 GCA_003483565.1 Prevotella sp. | reverse complement strand
GGTGACGCATTGGGATTACTCGTTATGTATTTTGTTATTAGATAATATTATTGTTTAAACATTTTGAATCAAAATACTAGTAAGGTATTAAACAGTTATGGTAAAAATTAAAACAATCGGCATTTTGACATCCGGAGGAGACGCTCCCGGAATGAATGCGGCAATTCGTGCGGTTACGCGTGCCGGAATCTATAATGGATTCAAAGTTAAGGGTGTTTATCATGGTTATGATGGTCTGATTAATGATGAAATTAAACCTTTCACCACAGAAAGTGTTAGTGGTATTATTGCTCATGGTGGAACAATCTTAAAAACGGCACGTTCGAAGGGATTCATGACGGTTGAAGGGAGAGCTAAAGCTTATGAGAATATAAAGAAAGAGGGTATAGATTCTCTAGTCATTATCGGTGGAAACGGATCTCTCACTGGGGCTATGAAGTTTGCCAGTGAACATGATGTTTGTTGTATTGGGCTGCCTGGTACGATTGATAATGATCTTTATGGTACTGATTCTACAATAGGTTATGACACAACTTTGAATACTATTCAGTCTTGCGTTGATCGTATCCGTGATACAGCACAGAGTCATGAACGTATTTTCTTTGTTGAGGTTATGGGGCGTGACGCAGGTTTCTTAGCTCAGAATAGTGCTATAGCAACAGGAGCAGAGGCCGCTATCATCCCAGAGGACAGTACAGATGTTGATCAGCTTACTCAATTTATGCAGCGTGGCTTTCGTAAATCAAAAAAGAGTTGTATCGTCATCGTGTCGGAAAGTCCTAAATGTGGGGCTCTATACTATGCAGACCGCGTTAAGAAGGAATTCCCTGATTATGATGTACGTGTTTCTATTCTTGGTCATCTGCAGCGTGGAGGAAGTCCTTCTTCTCATGATAGAATACTAGCAAGTCGTACTGGAGTAGGAGCAGTTGAGGCTATTATGCAGGGACAACGTAATGTTATGGTTGGAATTCGTAATAATGATATAGTCTACGTTCCATTCTCAGAAGCTATTCGTAGTGATAAACCATTTGATAAGAAGCTTATTCAGGTACTTGACGAACTGAGTATTTAGTTTGTTTGAAAATTTATTAGATTATTATATAAAAGGTTGCGGTCCTCTTAGGGACCGCTTTTTTATTAAAAAGGTCTTAAAAAGTAGATAATTAATAAATAAAACTCATTTTAAGTTTGTAGTTTACAAAAAATATCTGTAATTTTGCGTTGACATTTATGAAAAGAATGTCTTTAATAGGATTAGACTAAAATAAATATTTTGGATTTTAAATAATAAGCTTATGACACAAATTAATGGGCATATCTCCCAGATTATTGGTCCTGTCATCGATGTGTATTTCGATACGCAGGGTCTGGATCCGGATAAGGTGTTGCCTAAGATTTATGAAGCTCTAAAGGTAGAATGTCCAAGTGGCAAAGAGCTGGTCATTGAGGTGCAACAGCACATTGGTGAAGATACAGTCCGTTGTGTCGCTATGGATAATACCGATGGCTTACAGCGTGGTTTGGAAGTTATCCCTACGGGGAGTCCAATTACGATGCCTGCTGGTGAGCAAATTAAGGGTCGAATGATGAATGTAATAGGACAGCCTATTGACGGGATGAAACCGCTCGATATGAAAGGCTCTTATCCTATTCATCGACAGCCCCCAAAGTTTGAGGATCTTTCTACACACAAGGAAATTTTACCTACGGGAATTAAGGTGATAGACTTGTTGGAACCTTACATGAAAGGCGGAAAGATCGGTTTGTTTGGTGGCGCTGGTGTTGGTAAGACCGTGCTTATCATGGAGTTGATTAACAATATTGCCAAGGGACATAACGGTTATTCTGTGTTTGCCGGGGTAGGTGAGCGTACTCGTGAAGGTAATGACTTAATCCGTGATATGTTGGATTCTGGTGTTATCAAGTATGGCGATAAGTTCAAACAAGCTATGGATGAGGGAAAATGGGATTTGTCCCTTATAGATCAGAACGAATTAGCTAAATCGCAAGCTACCCTTGTCTATGGTCAGATGAATGAACCTCCTGGCGCACGTGCTAGTGTTGCCCTTTCTGGTTTGACTGTGGCAGAAGAATTTCGTGATCATGGTGGCAAAAATGGTCAACCGGCTGATATTATGTTTTTTATTGATAATATCTTCCGTTTTACGCAGGCTGGTTCTGAGGTGTCAGCCTTACTTGGTCGAATGCCGTCGGCAGTAGGTTACCAACCGACTTTGGCTAGTGAGATGGGTGCTATGCAGGAAAGAATTACGTCTACCAAAAATGGTTCTATTACTTCTGTTCAAGCTGTGTATGTTCCAGCTGATGACTTAACAGACCCTGCACCAGCTACTACTTTTACTCATTTGGATGCAACAACTGAACTCTCCCGTAAGATTTCGGAACTTGGTATTTTCCCTGCCGTAGATCCATTGGGTAGTACTTCTCGTATTTTGGATCCATTAATTGTCGGTAAAGAACATTATGACTGTGCCCAGCGTGTACAGCAGCTGTTACAGCGTTATAATGAACTTCAGGATATTATTGCGATCTTGGGTATGGATGAACTTTCTGATGAAGATAAGCAGACTGTGAACCGGGCCCGTCGTGTACCGCGTTTC
>DMYZ01000276.1 GCA_003483565.1 Prevotella sp. | reverse complement strand
ATTTTTTGAATATAGTCTTTTACAATTATAAATTAGTCAATTCAATGACTTTATCTACTGCGGCATGAATGCCTTCAATATCCTTGCCTCCTGCCTGGGCATAGTGAGACTGGCCTCCACCACCGCCTTTGATGAGTTTAGCTGCTTCACGGATGATTTTCCCGGCATTGAGATTGTGTTCCTTGATCATATCTTCGCTGAACATGACACTCAGCAACGGTTTGTTATTAGCTGTACTGCCTACTACGGCAATCAGTTTCTCCGGGATAGCTTCGCGGATTTTGAATACCAGATCTTTAGCTGCATCCGGACTAACAGGAAGAATGGCAGAGATAACCTTTATACCGTTGACTTCCTTGGCGTGGTTGATGAGATCATTTTTCAGACGTTCTACCATCTGAGACTGGAACTTCTCGATTTCCTTTTTCATCGCATCATGCTCACCGATATATTTCTGGATGGCATTCTGGAGATCCTTGGCATTGTTGAAAAATCCTTTTATGGTGTTCAGTGTATCCTCTACATGGTATATTGTTTCTTCGCAAGCCTGACCCGTAAGGGCTTCGATACGACGGATGCCGGCAGCGACACTGCTCTCGGAAATAATTTTGAAGAAACCGATGTGACCGGTGCTTCCTACGTGGATACCACCACAGAACTCACAGGAAGGCCCAAAGCGGACGACACGGACCTTATCGCCATATTTCTCTCCGAAAAGGGCAACGGCACCAAGTTTTTTGGCTTCTTCGATAGGAGTATCACGATGTTCGTCAAGAGGAAGATCCTGGCGGATCATACTGTTGACGATTTTCTCTACCTGGCGGAGCTGTTCATCATTGACTTTCTGGAAATAGTTGAAGTCAAAGCGCAAAACCTTGTCATCAACATAAGAGCCTTTTTGCTCAACATGTTCGCCGAGAACCTTTTTTAAAGCGTAGTCGAGTAGGTGAGTAGCTGTATGATTGCAGGCAGAACCTTCACGCTTGTCCGTATCGACGCAAGCCATAAAGTCAGCAGAAGGATCTTTTGGCATATCCTTGATAATATGGATACTCTGATTGTTTTCGCGCTTGGTGTCTATGATATGGACTGTTTCAGTGGCAGAGACCAGATCACCGCTGTCACCAACCTGACCACCCATTTCACCATAAAAAGGAGTGTGGTCAAGTATTACCTCAAAGAAACTGTTTTTCTTTTGAGTTACCTTACGATAGCGCAGGATATGACACTCATATTCAGTATAATCGTAACCGACAAATTCCTGTTCGCCTTCTTTCAGTACTTCCCAGTCGCCGTTTTCTACAGCTGCGGCATTGCGGGCACGAGCTTTCTGCTTGGCCATTTCGGTATTGAATCCTTTTTCATCTACCGTATAGCCTTTTTCGCGACAGATCAATTCTGTCAGGTCGAGTGGGAAACCGTAGGTATCGAAGAGACGGAAAGCACTTTCACCGTCAAGTTGAGTATTGCCCTTGGCACTTAGTTCACTCATGTTGCCGTTGAGAAGGCTGATACCCTTTTCCAACGTGCGCAAGAAGCTGTCTTCTTCCTCTTTCATTACTCGGCTGATGAGTTCCTGTTGGGCTGTCAATTCCGGATAGGCATTGCCCATTTCATGAATCAACACTGGCAGAAGTTTGTACATGAACGCTTCTTTCTGGTTGAGGAAGGTATAGCCATAGCGTACAGCACGACGGAGAATGCGGCGAATGACATAACCCGCTTTGGCATTGCCAGGCAACTGCCCGTCAGCGATAGAAAAGGCAACCGCACGGAGATGGTCGGCGATGACACGCATGGAAATGTCGTCTTTCTCCTGATCATTGGTTCCTTCACCGTTGGCTGCACTAGGAGTAGTAAAGCCGTATTTTTTTCCGGACAGGTGTTCTATTTCCTTGATGATAGGCTGGAATATATCTGTATCATAGTTGGAATGCTTTCCCTGAAGCATGCGGACCAGTCGTTCGAATCCCATACCGGTATCGATAACTTTCATAGGCAGAGGCTCAAGAGAACCGTCGGCCTTACGATTGAACTGCATAAATACTACATTCCATATTTCAATGACCTGAGGGTCGTCCTTGTTGACAAGTTCACGTCCCGGAATTTCTGCTTTCTGTTCCGGGGTTCTGGAATCAACATGTATCTCAGTACATGGACCGCAAGGGCCTGTATCCCCCATTTCCCAGAAGTTATCGTGCTTGTTACCATTGATAATATGATCTTCAGAAACGTGTTTGCTCCAGTATCTGGCAGCTTCGTCATCGCGGGCAATATTTTCTTCCGGTGCACCTTCAAATACAGTAACATAGAGATCTTCAGGATTGAGGTGGAGAACGTCTACAAGATATTCCCATGCATAGTCAATGGCCCCCTCCTTAAAATAGTCTCCGAAACTCCAGTTACCTAGCATTTCGAACATGGTGTGGTGATAGGTGTCGTGACCTACTTCTTCCAGGTCGTTGTGCTTACCGCTTACGCGCAGACACTTCTGCGAGTCAGTACGGCGGCGTGGTTCCGGGTCTTTTGTACCCAGAATAATATCTTTCCACTGGTTCATACCGGCATTTGTAAACATCAGCGTAGGGTCGTCCTTGATAACCATAGGGGCAGACGGTACGATGACGTGTCCTTTTGACTCAAAGAACTTCTTGTATGAGTCACGGATTTCGTTTGCTGTCATCATATATTTATTTCTTCTTTTAACTTTTTCTATAAAAAATCAAATGCAAAGATACAAAAAAGATAAGAGATGGGGTATTGCAGATAAAAGTTTTTTAGTATCTTTGCATATAAAAGTTATCAATAGAAACGGGTATGGCATTGAATCCAAATAAAAAAGTAAAGTTATATTACTCCATCAAGGAAGTTGCTGAGATGATGGGCATTAATGAGTCAACGCTGCGTTTCTGGGAAAAGGAGTTTCCTCACCTGAAGCCCAAGACTGCTGGTAATGGTATACGGCAATATACAGAGAAAGATATTGAGCAGCTTCGTGTCATCTATTCCCTTATAAAGGTAAGAGGTTTTAAAATTGCTGCTGCCCGGAAGTATCTGAATGAAAACCGGTCTGGAGCAGATAAGAGTTCGGAAGTACTGGATACGTTGATTTCTGTCCGTGATCAGTTGGTAACATTAAAAAAAATGATAGATACATTAGTATAAGACAGATAAAGGCCGGAGTTAAATTTAACTCCGGCCTTTTTTGATCTAGGTTTTCACCCTCGCGGGCTTTAAGCCTTTATAATTAATGTATGTTTATAATTATGTATATATTCACTCTACTATTGAATGTATTTTTTTCTATTGTTGATGACAATACCCTTATAAGATTTATTGACACGTTGACCTGCAAGATTGTAGATAAAATCTTTTGTTTGGGCAGGGGTTGTTACAATATTTTTGATGTTTGCTAGTTGCCCAGCGTAGGCTGAAATGGCATCAATAGTCTTTGCGTTGGCAGGTATTCCAGCTTCCATTAGCGTAATATCATTGGAAACCCCATTTGAGATAGTTATAGTGGCATTACCTGTTGTGTCAAAGTAGAAACCCAGCAATGTCATTTTTGAGCCACAGGCGTTGACAAGATATGAAAGTGTTGCATATACGGGAAATTTTATAATACTTAGTCCTGTCGTTTTAATAGCACTTGCTGGGTCTCCTGTGAAATAAACTTCAGGCCATTGAATATTGTAGCCCACAGGCAGATGACCATAGTTCTGGTCTTCACCACTTAATTGACCGCCATTCAGAATATAGCCATAAGCAGTACCGAGGGCTGTGTTACCGGCATCTGATCCAGCAAATTGATAACCAATAGTTTGATAGCCACTGGCATCTGTGCCATTACCTTCGCTTACTTCATATTGTTTATTGGATGAGGCTTTGTGCAAAATGTAAAGATAGCCATCTTTTTTAACGTCAAACTTAAAGACTGCACCAGCATCTGGTGCTACAGAAGTGTTGGCAGAGTTGGCACCACCTCTGGTAGGGTTGGTATTCCCTTGCAAACCATTACCTTTAATTTTTATGTTACCCACGTTAAAGGTGTTGTAGCTGGTATTGTCTACCTTGGGGCCGTCAACACTTAAAAACTGATATTGGTCAGCATACGCGGTTGTAAGAATCACATTGTCTGTTGCTGCAAACTGAGTACCAGAAGGGACTGCTACTTTCGTTTTCTGTGTTGTAGCACCAAGACCTTGAAGGACTGTGGTGTCTACGGCTGCATATTCCTGTGCACCAGCTGTACAACTGATGGCTACAGCTATACAAAGAAGTAGATTTTTTTTCATAGATGATAGTTTTAAATTATTAAAATTTTATTTAAGTTGGCAATATGCCAACTCAAATATTCTTTTTTCCATTAAACAAGAAAGTAAATAATTTCATTGTCCGTCCTGCTCGCTGACTGATTTGAAATCTAGAGGAGACTGTCCCATTTTCAATACGTCCGGCAAATACTGAACCTAATGTATTAGTGGATGTGCCATTATTGTAGACGAATGTTGTTCCATCACTACCTGCATACGCAATATTTGCGACACTGCTTGCATCAAGACTGTATCCGGTACTTATAAAATGGAAATCGGCCGTAAAGTCTGAGTCTGTAGCTGCAATGATTATGGTACCTTCATTTGTAGTGGTATCACCATTGGCTATTCGGGTCCATGTGCCTTCATAGGTACCAGCTGCAACTTCTGCAGGGTTGCCGGATGGAGTAACAGCATCGTTATTGTCATCGTTACTGCATGATGCAAACACATTGCAGAAGATGAAAAAAACAGCAAATATATATAGTATTTTTTTCATATTTTATAAGTTTAATTAAATATCAATACCCTGGATTTTGATCGGCGTTACTAAGAGCGTTATTACCATTAATGGCCTGCTCAGGAATAGGCCGAAGCCATTTAATTTCACCACTGGTATTACTCATGTCATTTATATTTGATATGTTTTTATTGAATGCAAGATTGTATCTTACTAATTGTTTGGTTCTGCGAAGATCAACCCAGCGAACCTGCTGTCCATATAGTTCACGGGCACGTTCATCAAGAATTACATCTAATGGTGTAATACTTCCAAAAGAGGTAGTAATACTATAATCCGGTTCATAGGCAGAAAAGGAAGATAATGTTCCGGCATTGGCACGTGATCGTACTTGATTGACATAGTTAAGGGCTTCGCTTTCATCTCCAGCCATTAAATAAGCCTCGGCAACAGTGAGATACATGTCGCTGATGTCAAATATGACGATATCACGATAATCCAGTGTTGTACTGTTTTGCTGCTGAGTATTAGGATCATCGAATTTTTTGATGCATGCTCCACCGTTGACAGCGAGGCAAAGATTGTCAAAAGTAACTGTTTGTTTGGTATATGAACCATCATCCTTAAAAGTATATTCAGTGGCAGGACTACTCAGTATAAAAGCCAGAATTTGATTGTTGTATGATCCTTTGGTATATTTATCCTTATTGGCGTTAAACTCAGCTTCTGCTTGAGCCTGTGTAGTATAAGCAGGGAAGAATCTCAAACCAAGGTGAAGTTTTGTTGTATCACCATTATAATAACCATAGTAGCCTGTTGTTCCCCACGTCCCATTATAGTTGTAAATTTTTGTCATAAAGGTTGCATTGTAGCGTTCATCACCCTTTTGCCACAAATAGAGAGCTTTCTCACTCATAGCGCCTGTAGATCCTACAGCTTTATAACCAGTCTTAGTGGGATCACCATAATAATCTCCAAATTGATTTTGCAAGGAATGTCCGCCTGTTGTCAAATCACCAGGATAGCTTGCTCGATCATATTGAATAGACCAAATATCCTCAGGATTTCCTTCGTTAGATGGTGACCATTTCTTTTCAAAGTTTTGTGTTAGTTTGATACCATTAATGGCTTTAACAGCCCACTCTGCTGCTTTCTTGAATTTATCTGTTGAATTAATGGTGTAAGTTCCTGCAGCAGCACTCTTTAACGTCGTATTGGCATCCCATCCGTCGGCAAGGTAATATTTAGCAAGCAGAGCGGCTACAGCCTGTTTGCTTATGTTGCCTTTGGAATCTGTTTCTGGTAGTAACCCGCTATTGTATATTGATTCCAAATCATTCTCCATAACGGTATAGATGGAATCCAGACTGTTTTTGGGATAGTTGCGATTTGCATCTGATACATAATGATCAATATATGGAACACCACCAAATTGCTGAGTCAGTTGATAATAGGCATAATCTCTGATAAAGCGGCCTTCGTTATTTCCGACAGTTCCTTCACCGGCTTTCTCAGCATAAAACATACCATATTTAATCTCGTCATAGCAATTTGAATAGAATGATTCTACATCAGAGTTGTTTGCCGCCAAAGAATAGGTCTGGAACCCTCCCGGGTCTTTACCACGAACGGGTATATATAGGTCTGTTCCAGCACAGTTCATATTATAGTTTATGGCATTGCTTCTCAGAGTGTAAAATGCCTGTGCTTTTGCTGCAGCAATACCTTCTGCTGTTGCAAAGTATGTATCGGCATTTGTTCCTGCTGATTTGTTGTCAGCATCCAAAAAATCGCTGCAACTTACAAGTTCAACGCTTCCGATAAGGATCGTTAATGATAATATCGTTATTCTTTTCATGGTCTTTTTCTATTAAAATTTGATATTTGCACCAAATTGCCACGTTGTTTGACTTGGTCCGTCATTGGCGAGAGTTGCATCTGCCCATTCTGGGTCAAAGCCTTTATAACTTGTAATGACAAATGGATCCGTGACTGTAACATATAGTCTTAATCTTGAACAACCAAAAAGGGAAGTCCATTTCTTCGGAAAAGTGTAGCCAAGTGTTATGTTCTTAATTTTGGTAAATGAAATCTCAGTAAAGTTGGCCGCTCCATTGCTGCCTTCCCAATAAGAGTTATTCGTGCCACCATTCGTACCACCATTATTAGGAAAAGGATACGATCCGTAATGGGTAGTCTGTTGATATGTGGGGTTAATATAAGTACCATCAGCATTGACACCATCGCAATTAATCAAAGTTCCTGCAGGAATATAATAGTCCATATTCAGGCGCATACGCCCACGATCGCTGAGATCTGTGTATCTTTCATAGAAATTAGAGTACACCCAATAGTGTTGTTTTGTATAAATTGTTGTAGAAAAATCCCATCCCTTATAGTTTAAGTTAGTTGAAATACTTCCTGTCCATGCTGGATCAGCCCTAAATACCCTTTCATCATCAGAGGTAAACTTGCCGTCACCATTAATATCTTTAATAATTGGGCTGCCTTCTGTCCAGCCATAGCAAGTATAGTAATAATTACTTTGCTTAACGGTCATGCCAGGGGTAAACCCTTTCTTTTTAGCAATTTCATTGTCTGGTATAATCATAGTTTTGTCTGTAACGATACCAGCCCACTGATAACCAAATACGTTATCAACTGGACCGTTAATAAATAAGTTACCAGAATAATTGCTTGTTATGTAATTATTTCCGGTACCATCGATTTGTTTTACATGACTGCTGTTGTGAGCATAGTTGGCTGTAATAGACCAGTTCCAGTCCTTGTTTTGGATAATAACTCCGGTTATACTAGCTTCAAGACCTGTATTCAATACAGAACCTAAATTTGTCTTCATTTTTATCCCACCAACTTCAAGAGGCAGAAATACGGGATATAGCAAATCTGTTGATTTTTTATGGTACCAGTCAATACTACCGTTGATGCGGCTGTTGAGAAAACCATAATCAAGTCCAAGGTTAAATTCATGAGATTTCTCCCAATGAATATCCGGATCAACAATGCCGCTAGGACGCATGGCATTATAGGTCGTAGAGCCAAATGGATAGTAGTTTGGTCCTGCTACCGTCAATTGGTAGGCAAAATCTCCGATGCCTGTATTATTACCAGTTTGACCATAAGAAAGTCTTAGTTTTAAGTTACTGATCCATGGTGTGTTGTTTTTTATAAAATTTTCTTCTGATATTCTCCAGGCCAAAGCAAAGGAAGGGAAAGATCCCCATTTCTTTCCTTCTCTGAATCTCGAAGAACCATCCCAGCGAATGGTAGCTGTAGCCATATAACGGTTGCTTAAAGTATAATTGGCTCGCATGGCATATGACAGCATCCTGTATTCCGTGTAGCTAGAAGGAGCAGAACCATTAGCATTATAAGTGCCACTCCCCAAGTTATACCAAGTCGTTCCATCTAGTACACCTGTATAGTTGAGTGATTCAGTTTCGGTATTGGATTTTTCCATACTCATCATACCCATAACATTGATATGGTGAATCTTGTTGAAAATCTTATCATAAGTAAGGGTGTTCTCCCAAGTCCAGCTGAATTCGCGATCTGTAGCTTTTGTCGCTGAATTAATTGATTCACCAGTGAGAGTACCTTGATATTGCCCGTCTCTATAATAGGTGTAGTTAGGTGAAAATGTAGTTTTGAAAATAAGGTTTTTGATAGGCTTAATGGAAAGATATATGTTGCCCATTAAGCGCCATGTCTCACGCTTTTCTGTTTCATTCTCAAAATAAACCAAAGGGTTGTAAGAAGATGTAAATTGGTTGCCGTTAGTACCTAAGATTGTATTCAAGCCAGGATTGGTGATGATATTCCCATTTTCATCGTAAGCTTGCATGAACGGGTTCATGCGGTAAGCTTCTTCTACTCCATCATTGGATGCATACTTATGATCTATTTTAGCAATATTCAGGTTGAATCCTGCGGATACATATTTGTTGATATTGGCATCGGCACTTCCTTTGAAACTAATTTTTGAATCCTTGTCGCCAATATAAACACCATCAATACCATGATAACCTAACCCCATGTTATAGCGAAAATCTTGTCCACTTCCTGATACAGAGATATAGTGGTTTTGTTGATGTCCATTTTGTGTGACAAGACTAGGCCAGTTTGTATTGACTCCGGAAGCAAGTCGGTTTTTTAATACAGAAGGTGATGTGATATCGCCTTGAACAGTCTGTATCATACCTTGATTATAAGAACCTGACGTCATTTCATATCCAGGTGTTCCACTCTGTGCCGTGGAAATTCCCCCTGCATAGGTTTGGAACTTCAAAAAGCGATAATTGTAGAAATCTTGTGATTGTTGGAAGTCCGGCATTCTTGAGACAACAGATATGCCATAGTATCCATCGTAAGAAATGGATGGTTTCGTTCCTTTAGATATAGCGAGCCCGCCTTTGGTTGTGACAATAACAACACCAGCTGTAGCTCGGGAACCATAGATCGCTGTTGAGGATGCATCCTTTAAGATATCAATCTGTTGAATATCCTGCTCATTAAGGAAATCAATGTTGTCACAGATGACTCCGTCAACAACAAAAAGAGGAGTGGTATTTGAGTTGATTGAAGATTTACCACGAATTTGAATACTCATGGATCCGTCGGCACGACTGGAACTTTGTGTGATATTTACTCCTGGTATTTGACCTTGCATAGCGTTTAATACATTCGATGCACCTTTAGCTACAATATCATTACTGTGTATTGTTGCTATTGATCCCGTCAAATCACTCTTTTTCATTTGGCCATAACCTACTACAACTACTTCATCCAAGGTCTTGTCATCTTCTTTCAAAATAATGTTGATACTTGTCTGATTACCTAAGGTAATAGTCTGTTTTTTGTAGCCTACATAGCTTACAGAAATTTTAGAGTTTGGCTTAGCTTCCGGGAGATTGAAATTACCATCAAGGTCTGTGATAGCAGCCGGCTTTCCGTCGACGTTGATAGTAACACCTATTAATGGTTCTCCTTGCGCATCTTTGATAGTACCTTTAACTGTACTTTGTGCGAAAGCAACAATGCTCGAAAGACTCAATCCTAAAGCTAATGTGGCTTTTCTCATTCTTAGAATCATATCGGTTTGTTTTAGTTAATGTTATTAGATTTATCTATGGTATTTAAAAGTATTAGTCTGTCCTGGTTAGATCATAGATTTAATTTATTCTAATTACTGCAAAAATATAAATTATATTGAATGGTTGTCCTAATTATAAAAAATATTTATTAATTTTAACCTTATATTCTTTTTAATAACTGTTGTTTTTCCCAGATTTTTGAGAATGTGTTTTAAAGGTATTTATAAATTAATATCAAATTCTTGTGTATTGTAACAGTTTTAGGTATTGAATATAACCTAAAACTGTTACAATACGCTCTCAAGTATAGTATTGACTTTTCTAATGCTGATAATAACTGGGGAAAATGGCGTTATAATCTACTTATATTGTATCCAGTTAGTGTCGTGATAGAATACATTGTCAATAGTAATCTGGCTTGCTTCTTTTTTAGTAAGTTGATGGCACCAGAGAACCCGTTTGCTGGTATTGGCTCCTGCACCGTGATTATTATACTCGCTGTAGCGAGCTGTTTTCTCGTTGGCTGGGTCGTCCCAGTTAAACCAGCCTTCCGGACGGATTTGTGCACCAAGTTCACAATTCATAAAGAGTGTATAAGCGTATGGACGCCATGGACGTCCCAAGAATACTTTGTCTGCACCAGTCGCAGATATGACTTTGCAGTGATTGAAAATATATCCATAAGGTTGATTGGCAGGAGTTGATGCAGCAGTGAGAAAACTGTTGATCTTACTATATAGTGTGCAGTTTTCAAACCAAGCGATGCTTGGACCAAAAATAAAATCGGTAGTGCCTTCTATATAACAGTCCTTGAAGTAAAGCCGTGTATTGCCAATGCCAGTATACACTGTATCTTGATTACCAAGGAAACGGCAGTTAATAAAAACGAGCTTGTCTCCTTCCGTATGTAAAGCAACAGCTTGTCCAAGTTTTGCTGCATTATTTTCAACGGTAATATTCTTTAGTGTAATGTTGCTGCCTTCTATTTTCAGCGTGTAAGTGCGAAATGTACCCATAGGCTTCCCATTTGGCATTTTGATATTGGCATGATCATCATAAGTAATGATAGTGTTGTTTTTGTCTTCTCCACATATTTCAATATTAGTGAGCCAGGATGGAATAATAAGTTTTTCTTTATATATTCCTTTTTTTACGTAGATTACCTTATGATATTCCATAAAAGCACGGCAAACTTCAATGGCATCGTCAATGTTTCTAAATTCTGCCGTACCATCTCGGGCTACGAATAAGGTGTCAGGATTATCATACTTATTGGCAGCTTGTAATTGGTTGAAGAATACTGTGAGTGTAATTAGGATAAGTAGAAGTTTTTTCATAGTTTTGTTATTATTTTTTATATCTGTTGTACTTCTTGCAGGCTGCCTATTTTTTTGAGATTTTCAATGATGACATTCACATCATTACGGTCGTGAACACGTAATTCAATCTTACCATCAAAGATACCTTCGTCGGTCTTTATGGTGAGTTGGTGGATATTGACACCAAACTGGTTACTGATGACTTGGGCAATGTCAAGCAGCAATCCTGTACGGTCTGTACCTTGTATTTCGATAGTGGCGTCGAAGAAAAGGACACGATGCATATCCCATTTTGCATCAATGATACGTGGACCGAAACTGGCTTTTAACTTGTTGGCGACCGAACATGAGCGGTTATGGATTTCAATATGATTTCGGTTGTCAATGAACCCAAGAATATCATCTCCGGGTATCGGGTGGCAGCAGTCAGGGAAGATCAGCTGACTGATCGTCTGTTCATTGACTATGACCGGCTTTTTCTTGTTAAAGTCTTTACCAATGGATAATTGTTCTGTTTTTTGAACATTATCTTCATCTTTCTTTGATTTTAGGAAAGGTACATACCTTCTCCATCCTTTTGCGCCTTTTCTATTTACATTTTTGCCGTTGAGTTCATCAAGGTCTGCATCGCCTAATATAATAGTGTGGTTACCTAATGCAAGGAAGAACGTTTCAGGGCGTTGGAGTTCATGAAGATCGCTCAAGCGGTCTATGATGGAAGTTGTCATTTCCTTTCCTTGTTCCTTTAACCAATTAGTAAGGATCTCTTCACCTTTTTTCTCAATTTTGCGATTTTCATGCCGGATGATAGATTGTATTTTAGCACGTGCTTTGGCAGTAGTGACAAAATTGATCCATGAAGGTTGCACGTGCTGACTTTTGCTGATAATAATGTCTACTTGATCCCCACTGCTTAATTTATGGCTTAGTGGTACTAGTTTATGATTTACCTTTGCACCAATACAGTGGCTTCCCAGATCAGTATGGATAGAAAAAGCAAAATCAAGTGCTGTACATCCTGCCGGCATGGTCTTAATATCACCCTTAGGAGTGAAAACAAATATCTCTGATGCAAAGAGATTCATTTTAATAGAGTCAAGGAAGTCCATTGCATCAGGATGAGGACTGTCAAGGATTTCTCGTATAGTTTTCAGCCAATTATTAAGTTCTCCTTCATCCTCAGTGTATTCTTCCCCTTCTTTATATTTCCAGTGAGCCGCAAGTCCATGTTCTGCAATTTCGTTCATGCGGTCGCTTCTTATCTGGACTTCTATCCATCGTCCCAGATTGCTCATCAGAGTACAGTGAAGCGCCTGATAACCATTAGCTTTCGGATGATTTACCCAGTCACGTAAACGGTCAGGATGGCTTTTGTATATTTTGCTGATAGCTACATAGATATTGAAGCATTCATTGATTTCCTCAATACGTTGCTTGGGCTCAAAGATAATTCTTACCGCGAGAATATCATATATTTCGTCAAAGATAACATGTTTATTCTGCATCTTACACCAGATACTGTAAGGACTTTTCACACGTTCTTTGATACTGTAAGTGATTCCCATCTGATCAAGTTCCTTACGGATCGGTTCAGTAAAGTTATCAAAGAGATAATCACGCTGTTTTTCCGTGTCCATGAGTTTTTTCTCGATGCTGGCATATTCTTCTGGATGTTCGTATCGGAAACTTAGATCTTCGAGTTCTGTTTTAATTTTGTTAAGTCCTAAGCGGTTGGCAAGAGGTGCGTAGATGTAAAGTGTTTCACCGGCTATTTTATATTGTTTATTAGCAGGTTGTGATGCCAGAGTACGCATGTTATGCAGCCGGTCACATATTTTAATCAGGATGACGCGGATGTCATCACTCATGGTAAGCAATAGTTTCTTGAAATTCTCAGCTTGAGCCGAAGCCTTGTCACCAAAGATACCACCACTGATTTTAGTCAGGCCGTCAACAATTTGAGAGATTTTCGGACCAAAGATATTTTCAATATCTTCTACGGTGTAGTCCGTGTCTTCTACTACGTCATGGAGGAGAGCAGAGCAGATACTAGTAGATCCAAGTCCCATTTCTTCACAGGCTATCTGCGCTACAGCGATAGGATGCATGATATAGGGTTCTCCAGAGAGTCGTCGTACGCCCTTGTGGGCTTGTCGGGCGAAATTATATGCTTTAGTAATAATTTCTACTCTTTTGCGATGTCTGGAAGCGAGATAAGTATCTAATAGATGCTGGAAGGCATCGTTGATCATTTTATCATCAGCTATTTCTCTTTCTTTGTCTGATAATTTCTGCTCATCCATATCTTATCCTCCTATTATTTTATTTTTATTTTCTTGCCTTTATGGATAGTATTTCCATTGATATTATTGAGTTTTTTCAATTTTTTTACAGTGGTATGGTTGCGCTCTGCAATTTCAGAAAGAGTATCACCATCCTTAATGGTTACATTCTTTGATGGTTTTTTCTTATTACTGTGGTTTGATTTTGATCTTCTAGAGCGTGAATATCTCGAGCTCTTTCTTGAAGATGAATTTGATGCAGCACTACGGTAATGGTGATGATGGGCTGATGAAACTGTTTCTTCGTTGACATTTACTACATCGCGTTTTACAAGAAGTTCATCGGCTTTATATTTAACAATGGAATCTTCTTTGTCAATAAAAGAACCGATGAGGTTACTTGGCAGGCGAATAGAGGATGGTTCAGAATAGCCGTCAATCATATCTGTACGATATTGTGGGTTCAGATCACGCAATTCATCAATATTGATACCCAGCACCCCTGCAATCTGTTCAAAATGAATATTCTGGTTGACTACAACTGTATCTGTTCTTACAGGTAGTTCAGTGAGCATTGGACATATGTTATGATCACAATAGTAATTCATAATATAATTAGCAGCGATAAATGCCGGTACATATCCCTGTGTCTCTTTTGGCAGGTTTGGATAAATGTTCCAATAGTCTGCTGAACCTTTGGTACGGTGAATAGCTTTGTTTACCTTATCTATACCGCAGTTATATGCAGCGATGACGAGATTCCAGTCATCAAATATTTTATAAAGATCACTTAAATAGTGTGCGGCTGCATAGGATGCTTTGACGGGATCACAGCGCTCGTCTACAAGAGAATTAACTTCCAGACCGTAACGTTTTGCGGTATTAATCATAAACTGCCATAGTCCAGTAGCTCCTACTCGTGATACTGCTCTTGGATTAAGTGCTGATTCGATTACCGGAAGGTATTTCAGTTCCAGAGGCAAGTCGTAAGTCTCAAGAGCCTGTTCGAAGATGGGCATATAGAAGTTGGATGCACCTAACATATAGCTTACGCTGTGTCGAAGATCACCACTATATCGGTCGATGAACTTCTGCACAACATCGTTGTATGGCATTTCTATAATTGTCGGTAACTTTTTCAGGCGATCAATATACACATCTTGCGAAAAAGTCGGATTTACATCTGTGGAGTGGCAGGTGGTGTCCGGTTTGAGATAGGTCTTGATATTATATTGCTGAATCAGGCTGTCGAGATCAACGTTCATACCCTCTGGTATGTCAATATCTTCCTGTTTACCGTTTTTGTTGGTTACTGTAATATGTTTATTGTCATTATTTCCGGTTTGAGCAAAAGTTATATTGCTGCAACCAATCCATAAGGCAACTGTTAGTACATATATTTTTTTCATTTATATTTTTAATTCTTAGTATTGTTTTTTTTTAGAAGTTAAGAGAACATTGCACTCCGAGGGCCGAGCCCTTCAAAGGATTGTTATATATATTGCTGCCTATCATTGTAGGCTCGAAATGTAGACTTAAATCTTTGGATATATCATAATCGGAGAGAGAAGCATCTACATAAGCGTCAATGATAGATATGGCATAAACTGCTACCATGGCAAATACGCTCATGTCTCTCCATCTTCGATAGCGATCTTTACGCAGACGGAATATATTCTGGTATAGTGCCTCGTTGGAACTATTGATAGTTACGCCTAGATGTAGAAATTGATTATAGCTGTTGGTGTTAGGATCACTGTCCATAATATCTGAGTAAGCCTGGCTATAGTCATGATACATTTGTCCGTTCCAGGACAATGCGTAAATGCAACCGACAAATCCCCCATATATAATAGGTAATTTCCAGTATTTATGATTGTAGATTTGTCCGGCACCTGGAAGGACGATAGAGAGCCATAAAGCTCGCTTCACATCCGGACGCCATGTAGACCAGTCACGATGAGTTGTCATTTTCTTCTTCATCTTTCTGGTGATGGAGTCACTGCTTTGCAGCTCCATACTGTCCTTTCGCGTAAGAACAGGAGCAGAAATGGCTTTTAAGTTGTCAGTCGAAGTTGCAGTTAATGTATCTACTGATTTTCTGATGACAGTTGGAGAAGTAAGAGTTTTGGCCGTTGTGGACTTCTTTTTTGTAGAAATCGTAGTAACCCTTTTTGCAGTAGCAGCTGCTACAGGTTTTTTGGTCAATGTCCTTTTACTTTGTGACATGCCATTTACCGGAAGGAGTATCAGCGAAACCCAAATTATGATATGTGATACAGTCTTCACTTTAGTTCTCTTTCATTTTATCGAAAAGATTCATCAATCTTTCCAGTTCTTCTTCATTGGCAAAAGGAATGCTGATCTTGCCTTTTCCTTTGGTGTTGCAACTCATCTGCACTTTTGTGCTGAGGAATCCTGAGAGCCGATCTCTCAGCAGAGTAAATTCTTCGGGCAATTTATTTTTGGATGCAATTTTCTTTTTTCCACTTTCGATGTCTTCACCGTTTTTTAATTGTTGGATGAGTTCTTCTACTTTGCGTACGGAATAGCCATTCTTCTGAATTTCCTTGAAGAGCTTGATCTGAAGTGAAGGACTTTCGAGCGAGAGCAATGCACGGGCGTGTCCCATGTCAATCTCTTTTTTCTGCAATGCCATTTGTACCTGTGCAGGCAATTTCAGCAGTCGGAGATAATTGGCTATGGCAGCCCGGCTTTTACCCACGCGTTCTGCTATTTTCTCTTGAGTCATATTATTATTTTCAAGCAGATGTTCATAGGCAAGAGCTATTTCGATGGCATTGAGATCTTCGCGCTGTATATTCTCTACCAGCGCCATCTCCATTACATTTTCATCGCTGATCGTGCGGATATAAGCAGGTATAGCCTTCAACCCTGCAAGTTGTGAAGCTCTCCATCTACGTTCGCCGGCAATAATCTGAAACCGGTTGTCAGCAGTCTGTCTTAATGTTATCGGTTGAATGATGCCTATAGCCTTGATGCTTTCAGCTAGTTCTTTAAGGGCATCCATGTCGAATTCCCTTCGAGGCTGGTTTGGATTGGCCTCAATTTGTTCCACGGGAATCTCGTTGATAGTAGAACTGCCTTGTGTGCGTACTGTTTCTGTAGATATCAATGCGTCAAGACCTCTTCCCAATGCATTGTTTTTTGTTGATGTACTATATTTTTTATGAATAGCCATTTCTCGTTATTTTTATTTCCAGTTCGCGTTCTTATTGATAATTTCCCGAGCCAGTGCCAGATGATTTTTGCTTCCGGTCGAGTCTGCGTCGTAGAGGATTACTGGTAAGCCATGGCTTGGACTCTCGCTGAGCTTTACGTTGCGTTGTATTACAGTTTTGAATACAAGTTCCTGAAAATGACGCTTTACCTCGTCATAGATTTGATTAGCCAGACGAAGACGGCTGTCATACATAGTAAGAAGGAATCCTTCTATTTCAAGTTTTGGATTGAGTTTACTTTTGATAATTTTTATTGTGTTGAGTAGTTTGCTTATTCCTTCAAGTGCAAAGTATTCACATTGTACCGGGATGATTACCGAGTCTGCGGCGGTAAGGCAGTTTACAGTGATCAAACCGAGTGACGGAGAACAGTCTATAAGGATGTAATCATACTCATCAGAAATGGGGGCAAGTACTTTTTTGATTACTTTTTCGCGGTTATCTAGATTAAGCATTTCTATTTCAGCGCCTACGAGGTCAATATGGCTTGGTATGATATCCAGTCCTTCTATATCAGTAGTATAAATAGCCTCACGCACATCAGTGTGATCTATAATACATTCATAGATCGAGCAGTCCACGACCTTAATGTCAACGCCCAGGCCGCTGGAGGCATTTGCCTGGGGGTCGGCATCGACCACCAGGACTTTTTTCTCCAATGTGGCAAGCGATGCTGCCAAGTTTATAGTAGTAGTGGTTTTTCCCACGCCACCTTTCTGATTAGCTAATGCAATTATTTTTCCCATTGATATAATATCTTGAAAGCCTGCTGACACAAGCATATTTTGTGGCAAAGATACATATTTTATATGAGAAAGTCGCTGTTTCTCTTTTTTTTTAGTAATTTTGCATGCAAAAGAATATATATTTTATGTATAATAAACGCCCTTTTATATTGATATCCAATGATGACGGATATCACGCTAATGGTATTAAAACACTTGTAAAAATTCTTCAACCTGTTGCCGACATTCTTGTCTGTGCTCCGGAAGCAGCCCGTTCCGGATTTTCCTGTGGCTTTTCAGCTGTAGAATATCTTCGGTTAAAACGTCGCCATAATATGGGAGAGGTAGAAGTCTGGTCATGTAGTGGCACGCCTGTTGACTGTGTGAAGATTGCGCTGGATCAGTTGTGTAATGGCCGAATTCCAGATTTGATTCTTGGAGGTATTAACCACGGGGACAATTCTTCTGTTAATAATCACTATTCAGGTACGGTGGGAGTTGCTCTTGAGGGATGTATGAAATATATACCTTCTATTGCTTTCTCAAGTTGCAATTATGATGAGAATGCTGATCTGATGCCGCTGGCTGATGGCATTCTCAAGATCATAGAGCATTCACTTAATCAGGGAATTCCTAAAGGAACCTGTCTGAATGTGAATTTTCCGGTCGCTCCTCCCTTCAAAGGTGTTAGAATATGTCGTATGGCTTATGGGCGTTGGATCAAAGAAATAGTAAAGTGCCATCATCCTCGCCATTATGATTATTATTGGGTTGTAGGCCAATATAATAATGATGAGCCGGATGCTGAAGATACAGATCAGTGGGCACTTAGTCATGGATACATTTCCATCACTCCCACAAAGATAGATGTAACAGATTATGAATTCATGGATCGTTTGAAGCAATGGGATTTTTGATATGAAATATTATCTAATTGTAGGAGAAGCAAGTGGGGATTTGCATGCCTCACGGCTCATGCATTCTTTAAAAGTGTTTGACTCTCGCGCAGAGTTTCGCTTTTTTGGCGGTGACAATATGTCAGCAGAAGGAGGCTATCGTGTCAGGCATTATAAAGATTTGGCTTATATGGGTTTTGTTCCAGTATTGCTTCACTTGCGTACGATCTTCAAAAATATGTCATTATGCAAGAAGGATATTCTGGGATGGCAGCCTGATGTCGTGATACTTGTTGACTATCCAGGATTCAATCTCAATATTGCTAAGTTTGTTCATAAGCATACTCAAATACCCGTCTATTATTATATCTCGCCAAAGATATGGGCCTGGAAGGAATGGCGTATTCGTGGCATTAAGCGTGATGTTAAGGAGATGTTTTCTATTTTACCTTTTGAAGTACCTTTTTATGAAAAGAAACATCATTATTCTATTCACTATGTCGGTAATCCTACAGCAGAGGAAGTATTGAAATTCCGTCATGATTACCATGAAAGTTTTGAGAGCTTTTGTTCGGAAAATGGATTGAATTCTAATA
The DNA here is from genome assembly GCA_003483565.1 of Prevotella sp. Classification (GTDB taxonomy): domain Bacteria; phylum Bacteroidota; class Bacteroidia; order Bacteroidales; family Bacteroidaceae; genus Prevotella. The sequence continues at coordinate 461 of DMYZ01000276.1, read as the reverse complement.
AGCCGATTATTGCACTTCTGGCAGGCAGCCGTATGCAGGAGATTAAGGATAATCTTCCGGCAATGATCGAGGCAACTGATCATTTTGTCGATTATCAGGTTGTTCTGGCTGGTGCTCCTGCAATAGATGATGAGTATTATGTCAGATTTCTTAAAGGTACGGATGTGAAAATAGTGAAGAATAAGACTTATCCTTTGCTGTCACATGCTACTGCTGCTCTAGTGACGAGTGGTACAGCTACACTTGAAACTGCCCTGTTTAATGTACCTCAGGTGGTATGTTATGAAACTCCTGTACCTAGTTTGATCAGATTTGGTTTTAAGCATATTATAAAAGTAAAGTATATTTCGCTGGTTAATCTTATTGCAGATAAGGTAGTTGTGAAAGAACTTCTGGCCGATCTCTTTACGGTTGACAATATCATATCGGAATTGCGAAGGATATTACCGGGAAGTAAGTAT
>DMYZ01000120.1 GCA_003483565.1 Prevotella sp. | reverse complement strand
TAAGCAATGCTTTGCCGTAATTTGGATCTGTGCCTATATTGGTTGTTTCAAATACACTTGATGTATATGACTTGCATTTATCATGAACTGCAATCAATTCATTTATAGGTGCAGACAAATCCACGGTAATACCATATGTGGATTCTAGTATCTTCAAAAGCCTTGAGATTTTTACCGCAGGGCCCAACTCTAAATCTGTAATATCCATATAATTAACCTTCCAGAACGTGAGAAGCTTCTATTCTTTTGGTATAGCTATTTATTAGGTTATATTGTTTTAGAAAAATATTAGATTTTTCAGTCAAAAATATAGGGTGGTCTAGACCACCCTATATTTTATCGTATGCTGTCGTTTATGCTCTTAATACTTTCCTGAGCCGCTAGAGCTTCTGCTTTTGCAGTCCTGAATTTCTTAGCAAACACTGCACCTGCTTCTTCTTCTCCCAGCTCTATGCTACGATTATAATGATTTTTAAACTTCATAGCATCTGTTCTGCAACGATTGAAATCTTCTTCGAGTTCTAGAACTTCTCTGACTTTTTTATCGGATTCAGTTAGTCCTCTATTGAAGAATTTTGCCAACGCTTCTGCGGTTTCTTTATTGGAAAAATCCTCAAATGTTATCTGTCTATTCGATACATCAACCACATCATATCTTTTTCTAGTTTTACCAGATTTTGTTTCTTCTAATCTAGTTCTTGCCTCGAATGTTGAGTTTGAACTTCTGGATTCAGTATAGCTGGTAGATTCCGTAAGACTAGAAATGGGCTTCTTTGAACGTTCTAGTTCTTTGTAGGACTCTTTACCGCCCTGAGCAGCATAGAATTTTTCTAGTGTGGATTTCATACCCTGCACATCCGCAGGCGCGTATCCACCCATATATGCACTCGTAGAAGGCGCAGGCTGCTGTGGCTGGCGATACTGACCGCCACTATGAACGCCCTCATGTATTCTAGAACGATTATCTGTAGATGGGCCAGTCTCCATAATTGAACGAAGTCTTCTCATCGAGTCAACATCTTGTCTGGAAGGCCCCATAGGTATTGGTAAATTTGTCATTTATCTCTCCAAAGGTCTTTAGGATTGTTTACAAAGTAACAAGTAGTTTCATTGATCTTTCTCATAACAAGGAGACCCCTACTAATCATTTTTCGAGCCAATTCTTGCTCACGTTCTGTCAGCATGGTTCGATCTATAGGCGAATCGGACTCTTCAATCTTATCAAGAAGTGCCTGCTCCTCATTGGAAACAGGCATTCTCAAACCACCGTTGAATTCTCTAAATCTCATTAATTTTCAAGCCAGCAACGTCTAGCAGGTTGTACGGTGTTGTTACTCTCACCTGTATCTGAATCATGAACAGCGATAGTCAACATGCCATTCTTGATCGCAACAACTTTGCCGTATTGTTCAATACCTGATTTGAATCCTACGAAATCCCCTACTTTAATGGGCTGNNACTTTCAAGTCAGCGAGCAAGCCTGAAATTGAATTGATAGCGTCTTGAATAGATGACATCGCAGAACTTGTCGAATCCATTGGGGTGTTGGCACCTGCCATTGGAGTAGGAGGAAGATCGCCTGGTACGCCGGTATCCATAGGAGCATCGCCCATGCCACCGAGGTCTCCCATGCCGTCATCAGGGGAATCTAGTGTCCCGCCCTGATCCGTAGGCATTGGGGAACTATCGATTGGTGCAACTGGTTCTGCACCAATACCATCGACATCACCCGGCATGTCAATATCATCGAAATCGTCTTCTACTGCGATAGGCTTCTTACTCGCTTTTAGCGGTGCAGGTGGCAGCCCTGCAAGTTCTCTCAACCTACCAATGGTTTCCATATTGGACATGCCCAATACTCCTTCTTTTATCGGTGTTGGGCCATCAACAGATTCTTGAACCTGCTGGCCTTTATGTTTTGATTTTCTTGAAAATTTATCAGACTGATTTTTCTTTCTAGTTTTGATGATATCTTCAAGATCTGCTGGATTTTTACGCTGAAGTTTGTTCAACGTTTCAGCTGATGGATCCCTAGGTCTTAACCTTTTCATATCCTTGGCTGATATCTTTGCTTCTTGGACAGAATCTCTTACGACCTTTTTACCGCCTAGCTTTGAAATTTCCTGGCTCACCTTGTAAGCTCTAGAACGATCTTCGCACTTTATATGGAATTTACCCTTACCATCAGCAAGGTATTCAATATTATTTTCCTCTAACCAATCCACTAAGTCATGGGTCTTATCTTCAGGCACAGATGTGAAATAGTTGAAGCCTTCAAGAGCTAAAACCCTATCCTCACATGATCCACTTTCAGAAAGTTCCATATTATCAAACTCTTCGTTAGTGTAAAGACTTCCCTTAGTCTTTACAGACTGGTACAAGGCGTCTAAATAACTTTTTCTTTCTGTCATTTCTTTATCCTTTAGTTGATACCCATAGCTACCTAGAATTTGCTCAGCAGTATTTGAAGATTCAGGTGTATTTGAATTTAATGCAGAAATGAGATTCACGAGATCTGTTCCATTGATATTCTTTGAAATATCCTTAGATTCTTCAGGTGTAAACCCTTTCTTTATTAGAAGAGATTGTAGATCACTTGCCATCACGAATCCTTATCTTTGTTTTAACGAATTTATCATTAAAAATAGCATTCTTCGATGGAGATTCTTCAGATGATTTATTAGTCAATACACCATCTTTTCTACACCAAACTTTCTTCTTGGACTCTAAAAATATTTTAGAGTCCATAATTTCACTCAATTTCATAGGTCAACTCTCTTAAAGCGTTTTCAATATTTATTGATTACAAGGTATTTATGATTACCTATTGTTTTATAGTTGGTGAAGGTATGGTTAAATATCAGTAACAGATATTCCAGAGGAGATCGACATGGACACTGATCTATTGAGTAAAGGATTTGACTATATCGTTTCTGGGGGCGTTAAGGGTGTTCTAGCTCTTCTGTCATTATTCATTGCAGTATTGCTATGGGATAGAAAAAGCCTTCAAGAAAATCTCGAAAAGAAAGAGGAAAAGATAGAGGAAATTCTCGATAATTATTATAAGGGTAATTTGACCTTATCAGAAGCACTTGCAGGATTGAAAGTCCTCTTGGCTGAGATCAAGTCAAAATTATAAGGAGGAGATGTTATGGGATTGCTTTCTAAATTATTTTCTAATTCCCATGATATTGGCAAGGATATCAATGATTCCGTAAAGATAAGAACATCTCAAGCTCAATTCAATAGTATTGCTCATGATACTATTGAATTGACAAAGAGTGTTACTCAATCATTGAAAGATAAAATAACAGACTATGCTAGACAAATAGATAGCCTGAGTCACATGATGACTGATGCCTTGTTGATTGCTGATGATACTGGTATCATCAGCAGCGCGAACACGGCTGCTCAGGTATTATTTGATGAGCCGGTATTGACTGGTAAATCAATCACTACCTTGCTGAATATCAAAGGTTGTCATGGGTTTGAAGACTTCATACACGCATCAATCAACACATCACCAGACATTTATGAAGACTTTTCTATTCAGACAAAATCAGGGCTAGTGTACTTGGATGTCAGCGTGGCAATGGTTAAGAAGTCCGACAATACGAGTTATTATTTGTTGGTTCTCAGAAATGTCACTGAGCGAATAATGGATATGAAGCGTCTATCCGATAGTGAGCAGAGATTCAGAAAATTTTCTGAATCTGCAATCGAAGCTCTTGTAATTCATAATGGACTGGAAATTCT
>DMYZ01000030.1 GCA_003483565.1 Prevotella sp. | reverse complement strand
AAAATTAATAGATGATGATCTACATTATGCTATTAAATTACTTGAGACAGAAAAAGATTTTTATACTTGTGAAGATCTGAAAGATATGCAGATTCTACTTACCAAATTAGATGATTTACCAAATAAAGGCCAAATCACCCACGCAAAACTTGGGATGTTCGGGAAGGAACAAGATGTTTATATTTGTCCAAATGGGCATAAAAATGATATTAATAATAAATATTGTAGCAAATGTGGAGAAAATATACGGGGAATAACTGATAAAGAAGAAAATATTATTTCAGAATTTAGAAATAAGGTTCAGATGTTGTCCGATATGATAATAGGTAAATAATTTTATTGAAATAGAAAGGGGTAGCCGAAAAGTTACCCCTTTTATGAGAAGCACAATTTATTACTTATAACAGCTTTACTATAAGTATTTAAGTTCTGTTTGTCGGATCAGGCTCCTTGAAAGATGCAGTCATCTTGGCAAAGGTACGTTCTATATTCCGCGCAAAAGTGACAGACACACCTGTATATTTCAAGTGATAGATGTCCGATCCATCTAAAGGAACGCTTATACTAACGTCACCTGCATAGAGAACATTTTCAAATGCTTTCTTTTTTGTCAGAAAGTCAGAAGGAGTACTACCCTCAATCGTGAATACAAGAGTTAAAGACCGCTCATTGATTTTCGGGGTGGTTTTAGCATATCTCACCCCGTTCTCAAGCCTATTGTCAGTAGTAACGTAATCTTTTAGCGGTGCGGAAGTCTGCAAAACGTCCAGAAAACTGTCTCCCATCCTTACGCCGTATGTTGCGTAAGCGTCTTTACCATTAATCAATAAATCTGCCATAATTACATATTCTTTACATTCTTCTTAATTTCAGATACGTCAGAAGCCAAATCCTTGATTCGTTTATCAATTGAAGAGGTGTCACTATGTATGCCGATAAGTTCTGTATGACCCTCTGCTATAAGGGTACGTGTCTCATCCGCAATACTGCCTATCTTGATAATCTCATCCTTGCTTTGGCTTACCTCCACATTAATCGCAGTAGTAATCCCTTCAATATTACTTGCCTGCTCATAAGAGATAGAAGAGATACCGTTTGCTGTGGCACTCTGCTCGGAAGTATCTGTGCCTGCTGCGGAGGTGATAGAATCATATTTTCGTTTCCTCTCATTGTAAATATCTTCATTTTCTTTTTTAAGATTTATTTCTTCTTCTGGCGTAAGTATCCCATCTGATTCCGCTTTTTTCCAGTCTTCTTGATATTTCTTCATTTCTGCCTGGTAAGCATCTCCTTCTTTCGTACCTGATTCTGTAAGCATCTGCCATACTTCATGATTAAAACTGTCATTAAAAGCATTATCCACATCCGCAGAAGTTGTTTTTGAGGATTTGGCAAGATTTTCCATTGACGAAGAAAGATCAGAAATGGATCCTATCACATTATCTAATGATGCTTGAGTCGAATCAGCCGAATTCTTCAATTCATTCATATCATCATCCAAGTAACCTGTGAGTGTTGAACCCATAGCAACCCATTGTTTAGGAAAATCAGTCATAATTCTTACAAGTTCATCATACGTAAGATTGAAGAAATCGTCAACACTGGAAATCTTAATTGGATTTCCATTTTTGTCTTTAGTAAACCCATGTGCTGCCAAATCAGATGTGACATCATCAAACCCCTGCTGACCTCCCCAGCTTCTACTACTCCATGTCCACTGGGTGTGTGACGCTCCATGATGTTTAGCTTTAGTATTAAGATATGCTTCCGCCTCTGCCTTAGTACCTTCTTGTTCAGATTTGTATAACTTTTCTATCTCCTTTTCCGTATTAGCGGCTTCACCACCCCACGACATATTGAGATACTCTTTCTTCTTTTGAATAAGAGAATCCCACACCTTATCAAGTTGCTGATACTTTTCCACCGTGTTCTGCCATCTTTTAATCCTCTTTGCATTATTCCCATCAAGGCCAAACCATGTGATAACAGAATTACCAAGAGACTTGAAAGCTCCGGCCACATTTCCTATTGTACCGATAACATCACCGCTTGCAAGAGATTTAAGAGCATTTGACATATCCTGAGAACCTTGTGCAAACTGTTCCATTCCCTTATAAAGGCCCGAATCCTCCTTTACTCCCAAGTTTTTCAAGGCCATAGGCAGACTTTGGATATTTTGCCCTATACCTTTATCATACTGTTGGGAAATCCACTCTGAACCTGCCTTAATCTTGTCAAATCCCTTGGTATTAGCAACAGACTCTGCAAGTGTCTTTCTGCTGGTGGTTGACTGCTGATTTTGTTTATTGTCCGCTAAATTCTTTTGATTTTTTATAATATCATCAAATATCTTCTGAATCTGTGCCTTCTTGTCGGGAGAAGATGCGTAGGACAAGATTTTCTGCCTGTTCTGCTCGGTGATGTCTGTCGGGTTGACCGTCACTCCTCCGTTGGCAAGAATATGCGCCGCTGCCTGCTGGTCAACGGCTATTCCTGTCTCGATATTATGTTGTTGTACCAACAAGTCATTAAGCTGCTGCTGATAAGTAATCACATCTTCCTGCGCACGCTTTATCCGATCAAGTTCGGGAACATTGACACCTAAAAAAGTAGATAATTTGTGTCCTTTCTTACTTATCTGATCGTCAATATTATTAATACTGTCAACGATTGCCTTGTAATCTGTAGGATTCATATCCTGCGAAAGTTCCTTTTGCATTTTCACCTTCAGATCACGCAAGGTCTTTAAAGATAAATCAGATAGATTACCGAACACTTCCTCCCAGTTGATTGACTTCTTGAACTGGTTGAAGTCAAACATTGACACGGCAGTTTCCTTCTGCTGCTCCAGTGTACGTTTTGCCCATACATCAGACGTCACGGCTATCTTCTG
>DMYZ01000156.1 GCA_003483565.1 Prevotella sp. | reverse complement strand
AACCGTTCTTGCTCTCCTTCGGGATTTTTTCTAAATCATAGAGATGCCGGCTCATCCTTCTGTGTCTTGGATTATCTTTTTGAAATTCTTCATCCAGCAGGAAAGCTTTTTCCAAAAATGTACGAGTGGGCATAACTGTTGATATAATAGAATGTGTACCGATGTCTTCAGAAGTCTCTGCCATTGTGACTGGTTCTATAGAATAATCAGTTATGCCTATTTTCTTTAATTGATCATCCAACTCTTTTGAAAGGACTGTCAGTACATATTGTCGGGACTGTTTACGCAATTTCTCGCGTTGACTTTTTGTAGTCTTGTTAATGCTAAGAACTTATGACAACAAAGAAATATAAAGACTAAACGATTTAGTTACTCAAAATTTGTATTATAGTGCAAATCATGTTATATTTGTAACCTAAAAAGTGATAATATTAACTTTAAATTTCGAATGATATGGCTGATGAGAGATACAACAGAATTAGAGTTGCAATGGCTGAACATGAACGTTCTAACAAATGGTTGGCTGAAAAACTCGGAAAATCAGGCACTACGGTGAGCCGATGGATTACCAACAAAAGTCAGCCATCCATTGAACAGCTCTATGAGATAGCTAAAGCATTGAATGTGGATGTACGAGAGCTACTTGAGCCATCGCATGAGCAATAAATACCATTTCCAATGTTGAAAACGTGTATAAAAACAAAGCCGTAGATAGAAAGACTAACCTGGACTAGTTTCGTGATTAATAATCTTGTAGTTTTATCTGCCTATACATTAACTGTAAAAGAAAATGGAAGATACGAAATCTCTATAGGAAGAATTGCCTTTCTCTTCACTGAAAAGTGTTTTCTATGCAGCAAAAGTTATAAAGATTAAAAGACAAAGAATATGGCATTACCGTTGAACATCGAAGACTTACTGAACAAGCGTAAGGTGGAATCCAACCGCATAGAGTTCAAGGAAGGTTGGAATCCTGATAAAATATATCATAGTATCTGTGCTTTTGCCAATGACTTTGATAACATGGGTGGAGGATATATCCTCGTGGGTGTTGAGGAGCAGAATGGTGTGGCGGTAAGGCCGGTAAAAGGCCTTGCTGAAGCTGAACTTGACGAAATCCAGAAGGCAATGGTAGGATATAATAACAAGATAGAGCCGTTTTATTTGCCCCGTACATCGTTGGAGGAGGTAGATGGCAAACAGATTTTTGTCATCGGGTGCCTAGTGGTCTGAGCCGTCCTTACAACGTAATGGAAAGTGTGGTGAGCAAGCATTCTGTTCCAAAATGGTATATCCGCAACGGTTCCAACTCCATAGAGGCTAAGGGTGATGCTCTCGATGAACTCCGCAACATGGCTAACCGCACACCATTCGATGACAGAGGCAATCCTACCATCACACCGGATGATATAGACCTGATACTGCTGCGCAACTATTTGGAAAAGGCTCATAGCAAACTTTTACCAATGCTCGGCACTGACTCTAAGATGGAAATACTTGACCGTATGGACTTGCTTGTAGGACCAACGGAGAACAGGCAGATAAAAAATGTCGCTGCCATGATGTTCTCTACTCATCCTGAGAAATTCTTCCCCTACACGCAGATTGATGTGGTAATTTTCCCCGAGGGCAAAGAGGACAATCCTAATCGCTTTACGGAACGTACATTTAAAGGCTCGGTGCCAGAGATCATCACGAAAGCAATGGATTATATTCAATCTGTCGTCATTCAGGAACAAGTGATTAAGCCTAAGAAAGATTTGCACTCATATCGTTTTTTCAATTACCCTTATCAGGCACTTGAAGAAGCTGTGGTAAATGCTATGTACCATCGAGACTATCAAGAAAGTGAGCCTGTTGAAATCACTATCGAGCCAGAAGGTGTTAGTATTCTTAGTTTCTCTGGCCCGGATCGTTCTATATCGGCTCTGGCTATCAAAGAGTGCAGGAAGCTAAAATCAAGGAGATACAGAAATCGCCGTTTGGGAGATTTCTTGAAGGAGCTAGATATGTCTGAAGGACGTGGAACTGGCATTCCCACTATTCAGAAAGAACTGAAGAACAACGGATCACCTCGTGCAAGCATCGAAACAGATGATGACCGTACTTATTTCTTAATGGACATACCCGTGCATGAAGGCTTTGGAAATGAGGTAATCCTAAATGTTGAGAAAGAAGGAGTGTTAGATTCCAGCAATCTAACTAGTAATCTAACTAGTAATCTAACTGGTAATTCAACAGCCTTGGACAAAATATTTAATGCATTGAAAGCCAATCCATTGCTGACCTATCCGGAGTTGGCTTCCCTGTTAGGTTATTCACGCAGTTATGTCCAAAAGTGTATTAAAATGTTGAAAGAAACAAAACGTATCCGTCGTGTTGGTTCAAAAACATACGGAGGTTATTGGGAAATAATAGAAAACTTAAAATCTTAATAGATATGGCACAACTAGAGAAACCTGAGCATACTGAAGGTTCAGTGAATGCCGGTAAAAAATGTTTACTGGATTGCCTGAAGTAACTGCCCGATGACTATCTTATCGAGATATTTGGAACAAGAAGTATTGAAAAGAGCCTTCAATACAACTGTTACCCACCAATCTTTTTCAACGGCAATGGAATTAATATTTTCCGATCTCTGTATTCTTTGTAAGATAGCCCGTTTGTCAACAAGATTTAGATTCTGCCAAGTACTCATTTTGTGTGTAATTCATTTGCCATTTTTACATATTTTAAGTGGATAACTTTTGCAAAGTTAGC
>DMYZ01000117.1 GCA_003483565.1 Prevotella sp. | reverse complement strand
TTAGTGTTGCTTTAATAATTAGCTGATGGAACGGTTTCACCGGTAAAAAATAAAGCCTTCCCCATATATTATTATAGTGCACAATCGTAAACGAATATAATTTTATTCTATCAGTATCCGGACTTTTTTCGATCCGCACTGATGTCCTGAGGTTCAGGTGTTTATCATCTTTCCCCATGACTATTTCATGATCATTTCTGTCACAGACCTTAAACAGGGCTATCCTGGAACCTTTTGGATAATAAACGGAAGGAACAAGTTGCCTTGTCTTGTCTATTTATCCTCCTTTCAATCCAAAGATACTCACTATAAAATTGCGAAGAGCCAGTAATGTATTAATCCATTCGGGCCCGGAAACAAAAAACAGCCCTGCCAGATAATCAACAGAATAATGATGCGGATCAGATACAGAGATACAATAGCAATCTTGATAATCGATTTTATCAAACGAGCTCTTTATCATGGAACTTGCCAAAGCAGCACCGTTTATTTTAAGTCTTTTCATATTACAGATTTAAACCTTCTTCAATATTTGTTTTCAATTCATTCATGAAACGTGCCATCTGTGCACCATCCATGACGTCATGGTCAATGAATTCAAGCAGCCCTGCTATATGATGTTTGTGTTTTCCTATTTCACAAACATCAATACTTGCTATTCTGGAATCAGGAAATTCGTGTATTTTATAATTCGACATATTGGGTTGCAATGCATTAATGCTTTAAAGATAACATTTATGTTTATATTATAAAAAAGACTAGAATTGTTATTTCTAGATTTTTTATACTTTAACATATACAGAATGACCTAATCCTGAAATAATATTTATTTCAGTTACAATTCTTTAATATTATTGTAACCATGCTGTAAAATCAAGATCCTACCTTTGTCTTCAAAATTTAATATAAGTAAAATGATAAACAGGTGTTTTGTATCAGCAACTATATTTATAGCGTCTCTATCCATTCAGGCTATGCCTTTAAAAGGAATTGTCAAGGATAAAAGCACAGGAGAACCTCTTGTCGGCACAATTATCAAGATTAAGGAATATAAAAAGGAAAAAACATCCACAGGACTTGATGGTACTTTCCTACTGAAGGACCTCCCTGATGCGGGGACAGTGACCTTGCTTGTCAACTATCTCAGTTATAAACCTCGTGAAATAACCGTAGACCTGAGCAAAAATCATCAGATTGAAATTTCTATGGAACCTGATGCAGAAAATCTTGATGAAATAGTAATTAAAGGACAATACAATAGCCATAGTAACCAAGGGGCAATTTCATTGGTAAAAAACTCGTCACAGATTTTAAATGTAATGAGCCGGCAAACTATTCAACTTTCTCCTGACATCAATGTAGCATCAGCTTTACAGCGAATATCCGGTGTAACGATGGAATCAGACGCATCAGGACAAGCCGCCTATGCCATACTCCGCGGAATGGACAAACGATATAATTATACTTTGGTAAACGGAATCAAGATTTCCAGTCCTGATGACCAGAACCGATACATTCCTCTTAATTTATTCCCTTCAGACTTAATGGACCGGCTGGTGGTATCAAAATCTCTTACTGCTGACATGGAAGGGGACGCCGCCGGAGGTGTAGTAGATATGGACATGAAAGATGCTCCCTCACATTTTCAGTTGCAAACCAATATGGCCCTGGGATACAGTGATTTCTTTTTTGGCAAGCATGACTATCTGAACGCCCAAAGGGGAAACATAACAAAAGAAGCGCCTTATGAGCAATACGGTTCAGAATACAAGGCAACAATGAGTGACTTTAAAGACGGAGGAACACTGGTCAGCAGCCACGCTGTCCCTTCACCAAACATGGTTATAGGGTTGTCTGCCGGCAATCGCTTCTGGAACAATCGCCTTGGAATACTTCTGGCAGGTAATATTCAAAACGAGTTCAGAGGAACGGAACGAACTTTTAATACTGCCAGCATGCCTTTTGGCGAACAGGCTGAAGTAATTTCAAAACTACAGAACCGCCTTTATTCCATTCACGATCTGACAGCCGGAATCCATTTTAAAATAGACTTAAATCTGGCTCATCATAAACTGGAATGGTATAATATGTATATCAACAGGAATGAGAATACGGTAAGATATACCAATTCCATTGTTACAGATTATGGATATGAACCTGATAAAGGTGACTATACACGTGATGACGAAATAAGAACGAATACACAGACACAAAGTATTTTTGCATCTCATCTAAAAGGTACTCACCATTTTGGCGATCATTTTACTGTTGACTGGTCCGGAGTATTTTCCAGGGCAACAGAGAAAGACCCGGACCGGACTTATGTAGACATAAAAAACACTATAGTATCCGACTCGATAAACAAGACAGTAGCCAACTCGATGGAACGTCGCTTTCAACATAATACAGACAAGAGTCTGGAAGGATACTTGAACCTGAACTATGATACTCCTTTCTCTTTTGCAGATCTTTCCTGGAAAGCCGGAGCTATGTACAGTCGTAAGAGGCGTGAAAACCGGTATTATTCCTATCAGTTCAATCCCCAGAATATCTCCGCGACATTATCAGGAGAGGGCTACAGCATGTTTAAAGGAATCGACTGGTATTGCCGGACTCCTTATGCACAGGCTTCCCAATTAAATTATAATTCCCATGAAAATATAGGAGCTGTATATGCAATGCTAAGTATGAGATTTACGAAAGGGGAAATCATCGCCGGATTCCGTGGCGAACACACAAATCAGTTGTACACCATGCTCCAGACCTTTAAGGGGATGGGATCCATAGGAGAACAGAGTTACTGGGACTGGCTTCCTTCCGCTTCTTTAAAATGGTCGCCAACCGGCAAAATGAATGTAAGGCTAAATTATTACAAAAGTATCAACCGCCCCAGCTTCTACGAAATCGTACCTTATGAAATAGATGGCGAAGAATATGAAGAGAAAGGTAATCCGGAACTGAAACGAGCTCGTATTGATAATATTGATGCACGCTGGGAATGGTTTCCTTCTGCAACAGAACAAGTTCTCTTTGGTGTCTTCTATAAATATCTCAAGGATCCTATAGAGATGTCATTTTACAATAATTTTTATATGCCGCAAAACCTGGGTAATGCAAAAAATATCGGTATGGAAATTGACTTGATTAAATATATCAGGCACTTCGGTATCAAAGCGAACTATACCTATACTCACTCTTCGATAACAACAACAAAAAGACAGTATAAAGTAGGAAGTGCGGAAATAGAAACCATCAGCCAGACACGTCCGTTAGTGAACCAGGCACCTCATACAGCAAACCTGTCCCTGCTTTACAAAGATACCGAACATGGATGGAACGGACAGCTGGCCTCATCATACACGGGAAGCCGCATTGCTATTGTATCCCCATATAAGGATGCGGATGAATGGGAAAGAGGCCTCTTCTCTCTTGATTTCAGTGCCGAGAAAAAATTCAAAAAAGGATGGTCTGTATTTCTTAAGGCAAACAACCTCACCAATGCCGTAAGAGAACGCTACTTAAAAACTGTCAATGACTATAATGCGCAGTTTCCAAATCAGAAATCCGGACGCACAATAATGGGAACCTATAAATACGGACGTACCTTTCTGCTGGGCATACGATACGACTTATAAATAGAATAAAAAGAAAAAACATCATAAAATAAAGACAATGAAAAAAAATTTATTGATATCCGGCTATCTGGCTCTGATTTTCAGCATGGTACTTGTATCGTGCGAAAATGACAATATCAATCCATACGACTATGCAGCAAAGTCTGATACTACTGTCGTACAGCCATCTTCCGATGGAGTCAAGACTGATTTGGCAGAATATCCGTCAGGATCACTGGTATGGACTAAAGATACCATCTTAAAGGAATCTGTCGAGATACCTGAAAATATTTCCCTTTATATTGAACCAGGCATAACCGTAACCTGTTCGTCTTCTGCCAAAGTCCCTGTAGAGATTGTAGTACTTGGCAATCTCTACTGTATGGGAACTACCAGAAAACCCATCACAATTACTTCTGATACCAAAAAACCTGCTGACTGGGGAGGAATAATCTGTGGGTATAAAGCCGGTGAGGTCGTCCTTAACCACGTAAACATCGCCTATGCCGGAGCGACTCCGACAGAATCTTCCCTTTCTTTTCAAAATGGGCTCTTCAAGACGCAAATTGACGGTGGAGTACCGGCATTCCATTTCTGCAACGTCGACGGTCGATTTGTAATCTCCGACTGTTTCTTCCACGACAACTACAATGATCAGACGTATTTTACTGGTGGAAAGGGAATTATCCAAAATAATATTTTTGCCGACAATGGCAATGCGGCTGATGGAGGAGAAGCTATTAATGTAAAATCAGGATGTAATCTGGACGTTTCCTACAACTTAATTTATAATGCCTGTACCAACGCTTTTAAATTATCAGACTCCGGTAACAGTGAAACGATTCCTCTGACAGAAATCAGAGTTTATAATAATACAGCTGTTGATTGTGGTTGGCGACGGTCAAAAAACAAAAAGGGAGGGAGCATCTGGCTGGAAAAGGGAATATATCCAACACTTGTCAATAACCTTATATACGATTGCCGCTATGGTATGAAGCAACCGGCAACCAGCGGATGTGATGTAGATAAAAGTACTCTGATTCCAAATTACTATTTTGCTTCAACCCAAACAGGAATCGATCAAATGAGTGCCACTGCCGATCTGGTGATGTTTTATAATTCTGACATTCACAGCAGTCAGACGGGTGGAAATAATCCTTTATTCACGAATTTCTCCCAAAATCCGAAGATGGATATCAACTGTGAAGTGGATGATACAACTAAGGGAGCACCTCTTGCTTATAATTCATCGTGGAATTTTTATCTGCAAGCCGGTTCTCCAGCATTGGGAGGAGGAACAACTGCAGCGAATCCTATTTTTGCCGATGGTTTGGCATTTTTCGGCATGAAGAAAGTCCAGTTCTTCAATACAGACAACGATCAGAATTACTATTTTTACAGTCGGCCGGCCTCTGCCTTCTTCGGAGCTTACGGACAGACAAAATAAACCATATATATACTTTAATTCTATCAACTCGAATTATGAAACAAATAAGTAAAATATTATCAGCTATTGTCTTTGCCACTTTATTATATTCTTCTGCAAGTGCGCAAACACCAGAAGTATGGTCAAAGCTTAAAAGTCAAATCAATCTTTTCTGGTGTAATGACATGGGCAGAAATGGGTATTATGACCAGAAGACCATTGCAGAAATGATGGGCGTAATGGCTGAAACTGTAAAGCCAGAAGCAATTATTGCAGCCGGAGATGTTCACCATTTCAATGGTGTAGCATCCGTAAATGATCCGTTATGGATGACAAACTACGAACTGATTTACTCTCATCCGGAGCTGATGGAAGCCTGGTATCCGATTCTCGGCAACCATGAATACCGTGGCAACACCCAAGCTGTTCTCGACTATACCCACATAAGTCGCCGATGGATGATGCCGGCCAGGTATTACACGAAGGTGTTTACAAGCAAAGGATGCACCATACGCATCGTCTTTCTTGATACTACTCCTCTCATCGAGAAATACCGTAATGACAGCATCACCTATCCTGATGCACACAAACAAGATCGTGAAACGCAGCTTCAATGGTTGGATGGCATATTGAAGAGTGCTCATGAAGACTGGGTAATCTGTATCGGACATCATCCTGTTTATGCCCAAACAGCCAAAGAGGAGGATGAACGGGGTGACATGCAGAAATATTTATTGCCCGTATTGCAACGTTACCATAACGTCGCAGTATATGGTTGTGGACATATTCACAATTTTCAGCATATCAAGATGCCAGGGGATGCCATTGACTTCTGGGTAAACTCTGCTGCAGCTCTCTCCAGAAAAGTAAAACCGGCAGCAGGTACTGTATGGTGCAACTCCTCTACAGGATTCTCTGTAATTTCAGTAAACAGAAATAATCTGACAATCTCTGCTATTGATAAAAAAGGTAATATTCTATATCAGTTGACTAAAACTAAATAATCAGATCCTCAAATTTACTTATAGCTTAAAAACTAATTGTGCCTGTTTGATTTTTACTATCCATCATAGAAATGGATAATATAAATTAAACAGGCACTTGCAGACTCCAATACCAAATGAAATTGATATCTTTGTATTTTTACAAGTTAGCAAGATAGGAAAAGGCAATTGAAAAGGCAAATGCTACCTTTGCATTGTTAAAGAAATACAAGTAGATATGCAACAAAGATTATCAACAAAAGAAGAGTATTCTAAACGAATAAATATCGTAGTAGAATATATCAACAATCATCTTACAGAAGAAATCAGGTTAGAAACCCTGGCCAATATTTCCAACTTTTCCCTTTACCATTTTCATCGTATCATGAGAGCAGCTTTAGGAGAGCCTGTCGGAGCTTTTATCACGAGAATGCGAGTCGAGACTGCAGCCCGGCTATTACGTTATTCGGATATGCAGGTCCAGGATATTGCTTACCATGTAGGATATGATATGCCATCTTCTTTGTCGAAAGCTTTCAAGTTGTTTTACGGTATTTCTCCTAACGATTATCGCAACCATAAAAATTATTCGATTATGAAACCAGTTAAAATGAGTTCTGATTTAAATTTAGAGCATCGGATTGTTGATTTAAAACCGATGCACGCTATGTATATTCGTCTGACGGGCGATTATCAAGCTAACGATTATTGTCTTGCATGGGAGAAACTATGGGATTATGTCAAGGAATTGAGACTTTTCACTGATCAAATAGAAAATCTGTGTAATTCTACTCCTAAACCTTATATTTTAAGAAGAATGTGTGAAGAGAATGGCATTAATCATCTTTGCATTTACCATGATGATCCCAAAGTAACAGATATTGACAAATTGCGTACTGACGTCTGTCTTACTATGGATGCAAAGCTTGAACCGAAAGGTGAAATCGGAGTAAAAGAGATTGAAGGTGGCAAATACGTCGTTTTCTTATATAAAGGTCCTTATGAAAATTTGAGATCTGTATATGATACCATTTATGGCAAATACATATATGAAATTAATCATCAGCTGGCATCCCGTCCCGGATTTGAGATATACTTGAATGATCCGGAATGTACAAAACCAGAAGATTTGCTGACAGAGATCTATGTACCTATCATCTAAATTCAATGCATGAGTCGGATTTTATCAATCACTCTGTAACTGTTATGTTTTGCCCGCCATTTTGGATTGCATTATTTGAAATGCATTATGGCGGACAATATAGTGTCGCAAAAGTTATTATTGGAACTTCTGAACCTACCGGAGCTAAACTGAAATCGTTTTTCGAACGACTGGATTATAGTAACCTTCCATATACAAAGGAAATTGATGATCCTGCTAACAGATGTAATGTGGGTTATAAAAAGATGCAAAAGAAGATAAAACATGAAACAGAAACAGATAATTATAAAAATGCTTTTACAAAAGCACAAATTGAATTAAAAAAGCAATATTGTGAATTAAAAGCAAATAATAAGCATGAAGCAAAAAAAAGGAGTGAAAATTTATTAAAAAGAAAAATTGAATTGAGACAGATTAAACACAAAGAAAAGCATAAAGGACATTAAAATATGTGGATTTGTATTAATAACCATTCTATCATTTACAAATAGTATAGCTGTATATTACTATTCTTTGTATCTTTACAAAGAAAAAAATCAATAATATGGATGAAAAGAAAACTCATGATGTTAATTTAATAGCTTATTGCGGTCTTTATTGTGGAGAATGCAAAAAGTATATTAATAAAAAATGTCCTGGATGCCGTAAAAATCAAAAAGCTTCATGGTGTAAGGTAAGAACATGTAACCAGAAGCAAGGATATCATACCTGTGCAGATTGCATGACAGATGTTGCGGAATGTAAAAAGTATGATAATTTTTTTAGTAAGCTTTTTGGTTTCATTTTCCGTTCTGACC
>DMYZ01000171.1 GCA_003483565.1 Prevotella sp. | reverse complement strand
CCATAAAGTCCTGGTCTTTATCGTCATAGGTATGAGAGATACTTGCATTATCTTCCGGCGTAGATTTAATACGATAGTTTGAATAATTTTTATCTTCGTCAGAACTGTTATTATTGTTTTTGTTCTTATTACTATAGTCGCTGCGTGTTTTTCCATTATTGGTTCTCATCCTTGAGATGCCATTCCCATCAGCACTGCTGCTTAAATTGCCGAGTCCGGATTGTTTTTGATCTCTTTCATAGAGCGCGCGGACTCGTCGTATCTGGCTAATATCAACGCCATCTTGCATTAATTTAGTTACAATTTGGGCATTGGATGAGCCTTGTGATTTTTCTTTCATGATGGTCTCCATGACCTTGGTGTCACTCATTGATCCTGATTGCGCCATTATAGGGATTGCACTGCAAAGGAGCAACAGGGCACAGAGTAGATGCTTTTTCATACCGTTCAGCTTGTTTCGTTCAATATTACTTATTTATAAAATAACTGTGATAGTATTGGATTATTGCATGGTGCAGGTAAATATGATAAAAAAAACAGCAGAAACAGCATGTGGTTTTGCATATGTTCTTCTATTATATCACTAGTGTCCGGTAAACTTCTCCTTAGAATTCGTAAGTATCTGATAAATAATATTTTCCGCGGACAAACGCCTGTACACGATTTGAAATGCCTACATTTGCAGAGTGTAAGCTAATCAATCAGAAAATGAACAAAGGCAAAACCGTATTCTCACAAGTCATGGATATGATTCCAAGAAGAGACTTTGACAATATAGTCAGCAAGTATAATGGTAACCGCTATGTCAAGCAGCTTTCGTGCCATGATCAGTTCTTGATTATGTGCATGGCTCAGTATGCCGACAAGAATAGCCTTCGCGACATTGAGGCCAGCCTCATAGCTTTGGATTCTGCACACAAGCTGTATGCTTGTGGAATCCGACATGTAGCTGCGAAAAGTACGCTGGCCGATGCTAATGAGAAACGCAGTTGGCACATATACGAAGAGTTGGGACAAGTACTCATCAAAAAAGCAAGAGCCTTATATATCACAGATCCGTTCCGCCTTAACATAGATAATATGGTGTATGCCTTTGACAGCAGCACTATAAGTCTCTGTCTCAAGCTCTGCCCTTGGGCAAAGTATAAAAGTGATATTGGCGGGGTGAAGATGCACACCCAACTTGACCTACGCGGTAATATTCCGGTCTTCGTGCGACTTACAGAGGCAAGTGTCCATGATGTGAATGTATTGGATGGCATAAACGTAGAAATGGGTGCTATATACTTGATAGACAAGGGTTATGTGGACTTCAAACGATTGTACAGAGACTTCCAAGCGAAGGATGCCTTTTTCGTCACTAGAATTAAGGACAACACTAAGTACGAGGTCATTGAAGCAATGCCTGTGGAAAAGTATACAGGAGTCATTTCAGACGAGAAGATAAGGCTGACAGGAGTCAAGAGCAAAAAGGACTATCCATGCGACCTTAGACTCGTTACTTACGAGGACTTTACTGACGGAACTGTTTATCGTTTTCTCACCGACATCTTCAGTTTCGAAGCCCTAACAATCGCAGAACTGTATAGAGAGCGTTGGCAGGTCGAATTATTCTTCAAATGGATAAAACAGCATCTCCATATCAAATCGTTCTATGGGACTTCTCAGAATGCGGTGTACACCCAGATATGGATTGCCGTATGTGCCTTCTTGCTGTTGGCCTTAGCCAAGAAGAAGAACTTTATAGAACAGTCGCTCTACCTCATGTCGCAGATTGTAAGCACCATGATGTTTGAGAAAATTAATTTACATAGTCTCTTTGAGAGGGCAGAGAAGCTGGTTGGGCCAAGTGATCAAAGTGTCATCGAAACTAGCCTTTTTGATAACCCTCAATTTTTTACCGGACACTAGTGTAAAGACAGTTATGAATATGCAAGGAGAGCAGAAATTCCTTTGATCTATAATTTCAATGTCGGAAGAGTAAATACAGGGGTGCCGGAAAAGAAGAAAAGAAGAAGATATAACATGATAAATCATCATTTTTGGGGATTGTGAGAAACAAAACAGATTGCTAACTTTGCACATAGATTTTAATCTATTATAAAAATGAAAAATAAGTTAGTAGTGTTCTTAATGTTAGTTGGTGGTATTTGTTTTTCCTCATGCAAAGAAGATGAGAGTGCTTCTTATAATGCTGTAGGTGTAGATAATTTAGAATTAAAAGCGGTCTTGCAGGCTAAAGGCTATACCTTTGATGCTGAAGGTAAAATGGTACAGGATGATAAGGTTCTTCAGACAACATCTCTTGATCTTTCCAACTGTAGTCTTGATAATGCGTCCGGTCTAGGGGTGTTTCCCAATCTGACAGAAGTAAATCTGTCTGATAATCAATTTTCAAAATCTTTTGATTTTTCTGTCTTGCCTTCCTCTGTAGCAGGTGTCAACCTCACAGGAATGAATATTTATGAATATAAAGGATTGGCAAAAATTACAACTGCAGAAAATGGAGATGAAACAGTAGCTATAATTCATCCACTTACGAAACTTTACTTACCGGAAGATGCAAAATACGACCAGGATCAAGTTCTTGCTTTTTATGAAAAGAATGAGACAAGTGTCAAAGACGGTATAATAGATATGAAAATGCAGACTTCATCCGGAAAACTTGCAACATACAACACTCTTCGTAATGTACCTGATAAAAACTTTCGTTCTATTCTAAAAAGTTCTTTCCCTTCATTGTTTGATGGAGATTCCTTAGATATATCAAGAAGACTTGTCAAGCCTTCTGAAACAGGAGCAGCTCTTACGAGTATCAACATGAGTAAATATACGACAGCTGTTGACAATATTGACGGTTTCCAATATGTTATGAATAATAAAGGTTATATTGGCACTTTCGTTTATTTTGCGACTAATAAAAACAGTTCCGTTTTATATTTTCCCGTCAATTCTGACATTAGCCAGCTCACATTGGACAATATCAGTACTCCGAATGGAATAGATTTTAGTCAGGCAAAAGGATTGACGTACTTGTATATGCATAAAAATTCCACTATAGAGTCACTTGATTTATCTGCATCAACTGTTTTGGGACAAAGAGGAGACGATGCAGAAAGTAGTAGTTTTCCTGATTATATAACAATTCTTAGCTGTGAAAAAATAAAGAATATTTCATTTCCAAGCGCAGCAAAGGTTTTGGGTTCTTTTGAAATGACCAATTGCCCAAGTATGGAAAAAATAGATTTAAGTCAATTTGAAACGATGGCTGATCTATCTTTTGGATTATTGCCATCATCATGCAAAATAATCTATTTGACACCAAAAAGATTTATCCAAAGTATAGATAATGGGAAAATGATTTTTGGAATAGATGAAGATATCTATAATCGTGTAGAAACAAAGACTTTTTTGGATAAATATCATGAGCATTTAGGTTTTGGCGGACCGACATCCGGAAATGGTGCGACATTATATGTATGGACAAGAAATTATAAATAAAAGCTCTAGAGTTTTTCTATTATTAATTAAAATTATTTCAAAATGAAAAAGGTTTTATTAATATTCGTTGCGTTGATCACAATGAGTTTGGCTGCGAAAGCCACTGAGTACACAGGTACTGTTTCAAATATTCACATGGGGTCAAAAACTCCCGATGATATTAAGGATATTTCTTTTGATGTAACAAACAACGTTCTGACAGGTGATATAGATGTCCCAGTCTTTCCACCACATCACATAGATTTAACGGCACCTCTGTCTGTAACAGGTAGTACTTTCACCGGTGACGCTACCGGAACAGTTACTGTATTCTTTGTTAATGTTAATTTCTCAGGTTACGTTACAGGAAGTGCCTTGACAGATACAAGTTTAATTTTTCATTGTACTGCTACAACTAGTACAGGAACGAATGTATCTTTTGATTTTTCCGGGATAGCAAACTAATAAATTATGAATTTTAATAGCAAGAAGATAAGCTTTCTTTCTGCTGTTGCAATAACGATACTGTTTTGCGGTGCACTGTTTTCGTGTACTACTGATGAAGATAAACCTATTTCAGAGACCTATCTTCAAAAAGCAAGAGAAGTCTTGCATGACAGTATCGTTTTAAATGCAAGAACAATGATGGGCACGGTTAATAAAACCTTGCTGGATGAGGGGTGCCCTCTTAAATACTATATGGAATGGAGAAGTAAAGATACATTAAATATCCAGATTAGAAATTTTTCAGTAGGTAAAATGCCTGTGACGGTTTGGTTTTCGTGTAACTGCAAATTCATGCAACTCAATACTTGGGAAAAAGAAGAATATACAGAGGACGGCTGGATAAAATTCGAAGGAAGTGGCGGGCAGACTTATTATTCAGGAAATGAGTATGACACTAATAAAGATTACCAGACAGGCACAGGAGGAGCTGGCAGCGTAATTGGTTATTTTAATGCATCAACAAACCAAATAGAGTTTGTTACTGAATTTAACGTAATGAATATGACTGCTGATGTATACCGGCAAGTCATAGATTATTCACGTATGTCAACGTATAATAAAGATTTTACACAGTATGAGGATTCGCTGGCAGAATATAAGAAAGAACATGGACTAGACTGATCTGAGATGATAAAAAAAAGATGGGTTGCGTCATTTCTGTTTATTATTTTTGCCATGACTGTTGCGGCACAAAATACAACAGAATTATACGTATTAGATATAAAGAACAAGCAACCGTTAATAGGAGCTGAAATAAGATATTCATCGAGTCCTGATTTGAAAAATGTCCGACAGGCAATTTCTGATATGAATGGGAATGCAATTTTATCGCATGGTGATGAAAATTGCTATTATCAGATAAGACTGGTCGGATACATATCTTTAAAGGGAAAAATAGACAGCAAGGTTTCCAAAATGACTGTTTATATGAAAGATAAAGTAATTGGGATGAATGAAGTCGTTGTAACCGGTTCACGTGTTCCTCGTCCGTTTAAAACTTCTCCGGTAATGACACAAGTGATGACTGGGAAAGCATTGGTAAATTCCGGATATGCTGATTTACAGGGAGCATTATTGCAAGAAACGGCTGGTTTGAGCATACAAAGAGTTGAGTTCGGTAACGAGATAAATATGGAAGGATTGGATGCAAGACATGTGCTTTTCTTGTTTGACGGGGAACCGATGACTGGCGATATTGCCGGCAATTTAGATTACGAACGTTTTAATATTCATGCTCTTGACCATATAGAAATCGTGAAAGGGGGAAGCAGTGCACTTTACGGAGCAAATTCATCTGGTGCCGTAATAAATTTGATTACAAAAAAAACGGTAAAGCATTTAAGTGTTGATGCAGGAATACGCTATGGGGAAATGAACCAACGAAATTTTAATCATCCAGGAAAGAAAGATTTTAATTATATCTTTGAAAAAAATGCTGACTGTCCTAATTTACAAAGTTGGATATCTGTAGGATGTAAAAATGGAGCTTTCACGTCACAGACAGATGTACTATATGCTGAAACGGATGCTTTCTACCTTTATCAAAAAAAGCATGACTATAAACTTTATACCAGGGAAGCCAATCCTTTTCTTAAGAAAGATACTACGCTGGTAAGCAGCTTGGCTCGTCCACCGATGGGAGTAGAAGGAAAAGAACATATATTAGCTTCACAGAAATTGTATTTTGAACCAGCTGAGAACTTCAACATGCAAATGGACGGGAATGTATTTTTTATGAACGTATATGATTTGGTGCAGGATTTTACATTTACGCAAGACAAAGACTTTATGGGAGGAATAAAAGCCACCTATCGGTGTAAAAACTGGTTTAGTCTGACGGCCGACCTGCATGGAGATTTTTATAACCAGTATGAGCGTTCTGAGCTTAGGGATGAAAGGACACGAGTTTACAAGTCACATATTATGCAACCTCAATTGATTATTACAAGTAATTATTTCAGTAAACATGATATTACATTTGGAGTAAAATCATTTACCGACGTGCTTACAAGTAACCGATTCGTAAACCGCAAGTGGACATCGCGCTCCTTAAATGAAAAAGAATGTTTATTACAGGATGAATGGACTATCAGCAGACAATGGATGATTACAGCTGGAACAAGGACCGATTTCTCCACACAGTTCGGCTTTATGAACATGCCTAAGCTTGCCGTCAAATATTCCCCATGTAGTGAATGGAGTTTTAGACTTAATTGTGCTAAAGGATACCGCTCACCGTCAATAAAGGAGCTTTTTTATAATTGGGATCATTTCGGGATGTTTCAAGTCAAAGGTAATGAGTTTCTTAGGCCGGAAAGAAATTATTATATTTCTTTGGGCTCAGAATATTCAGGTAACAGGCTCTATGTGAACGGTACTTTATACAGTAATTCTTTTCATAATAAAATAGAGGGTGTATGGAAGATATATGATATGCAATATAACTTCGAGTATACAAATTTAAACTATCAATGGCTATTGGGGTGTGACTTTATGGCACGGTTGATGATATCGGACAATTGGTCTTCAAACATGACCTTTTCTTATGTAGACATAAGCAGGGAAAACGGCCGCCATATAAACGAGACTTCGCCGCTTGCAGCTACAGGAGGAATAAAGTACGGTTTTTATCACAAGAACTATGCCTTTATGGCGGAATTCACGTCGTCTGTAAATGGCCGGAAAAAGTTTGACGTGCAAGATCGTCTCATGGTAAACGGTGTAAGTCACGAGGCTTATTTTCGTTGTATTTTACCTATTTATGCTTTGTGTAATTTGACCGTTTCACAAACTTTCCACAATAAAATAAAACTGATGGCCGGAGTAGACAACATATTCAATTATAAACCTGAAACTATAGGTTCCGGTTTGACTGCTTTCAACATTCCTGCTACGCCGGGAGCACGTTGCTGGATACAATTGGATTTCAATATCGATAATATGATAAAGTTTTGAGGGACAGGAAATGAAAGTAAGAAAAATCTTAAATATTGCAATAATAACTATATGTGTTTTTTGTATCACATCATCTTGCGTACGCTACGATGCTGATCCTTTCACTGGGAAAATCCTTCCACGGGTATCAGGATATACCAGCGGCGTAACCAATGACTGGATTTATTTTAATTTACGTACGGGACAGATATTTAATGAAAATCATCCAAATGAAGATATTACCGAAGGTGAACAATATGATCGCCTGGATTGGGATTTGGCTTTTTGCGGTTACCATATGCGTACGAACAGCGGGACAAGCGGCTGTGGAAAAGGGGGAGCTGTAGATTTGGAATATGGTAATTATGACAAGTGGACTTCACTTTCTCAACTATCTGCCAATTCAAATTGGGTGACTGACACTGATTCTGACGTATATGTTACTTATTCACAATCCGATTGGAGCCATTACCTGGTGACACATAACATGGATTTAAATGATAATCCGTGGTTTGACCCGAATAGCGGACCGCAACGGAAGTTGACAAGTGCCAATAAATTACTGGACAATTGTATATTACTTTCCGGTCCGCCAATGTCGTATGATCCGTCATACCATGTGTATGTAGTCCGGACAGCTGACGGGGAAAGATATTTTAAGCTGATGATTGTCAGCTGGTATAACACCAATAGTGAAATAGATGGAGATGGCGGGCAGATGAGCTATTATATTGATGAATTGAAAAAACAATAAATTTTTCTATCTCTATTTTCTGTTCTTTAGATAGATGAAATGAAAGTCTTGTACTTTTTCTTTGTGAAAGTGAAGGGAATGAGATGAAAAATCAATTTTTTTTTGTATCTTTGCCGAGATAGAGCAAAAGATATGTTATTGACCCGCCTGTGAGTAACTCTCCGTGACCTTCTTTTTTCACGGATCGTACTCGGAGATTTCCTCATAATCTATTTCTTCTTCCTTTCGATATAATCAAAACAACCGGATTCTCAATCCGCATAAATAAATAATATGGCACAAAGTTTTTCATTTAGCAAAAGACAAAAAGAAAAATTAAAACAACAAAAGAAACTGGAAAAGCAAAAGCGTAAGGAACTTCGTAAAAGCCAGGGAAAAAGTTCCATGGATGATATGATCGCGTATGAAGATGAATATGGACAGCTCCATTCCTCTCCTGATGATATTGTAAAGGATGAGGTGAAGCTGGAAGATATTGAAGTCTCTGTTCCTAAAAAAGCCGAAGAGCCTAAGGATCTTTTGCTGACAGGTAAGGTTTCTTATCTGAATATTGATAAGGGATATGGTTTTATCAATCAGGACAACAGTCGGAACAGTTATTATTTCCGGCTTGATAATGCTCCTGAGAACATTGATATGGATATGGAGGTATCCTTTATGTCTGAAGATACAGATAGGGGAAGGAATGCCGTTAATATCTCTCAAGTAAAAAAGTAGATATTTGCTGCGTATATGT
>DMYZ01000047.1 GCA_003483565.1 Prevotella sp. | reverse complement strand
AAGGCATAAACTCATACATCTTATGGGATAACCTGATACGTGAAGACACATTCGCCTGTAACCCGTCCAGAGTTCTCTTCCGCAGAAAGAGTTTGATGACTCCCCCTTTGGCATCCGCCTCCATACTGGCATCTGCATGAGACTGCACCTCTACCCTGCTTATGCTTTGTCCCGGTACAGATTTCAGATAGTTAAGTAATTCTTCACCCGTGAGTTTCAGTTCATGGTCATTGACCAACACCTTCACTCCCGCTGTGCCATTGATCAGAATATCTTTATCCGTCAAACTCACACCCGGGGACTGGCGTAGGATTTCATTTACTGTTTTAGTTTCGGAAAGGGGCACGTGGACGATTACCCCTTCTGATTTCCACTCTATATTCCTCGCTGTGGCTGTCACCCCAGCCAGATGCACCACCGTGTCTTTCTGCGTATCCAAACGAACGTTTTGTGCCATGGATAAAGTACTGACAGAAAGTGTAAATAGGAGTAAAACTGATCGTAACATCGTGTTTTAGAATAAAGGGTAATACATTTTCATTTTCACTTCAGAAGTCTTGGAATCTATGACAACCGCTTTGCGGGCGTATCCCTCCAGTGGTCTGCCCTGTTCGTCCATATCCATTTTTCTATTACCATTCTCATCGTGAAAGACAGAGATCAGATATTCTCCGTCAGTAACATTAGCCAATGTCACGTCGACTTCGCCCTTTTCTGCATTACACATCATCAGAATAGGTTTACTCTTTGTCTTTTCCGAGTCTTTCACCTTACGTTCAGCCATCAGCATAATCTTTCCATTCTGGTCCTTTACACCTTGCAACTTCACCACTACATTCTTGGCATTGGCTAATGTCATGCAAGCAATTGCCATGACAGCCATTAATAATCTTTTTTTCATATCAATTCGTATTAAACGTTATTATTACTAATATGTATTTAAGCCCTTATATAAATAGGTTTATAATATAAACCTAATGTGTTCTAAAAAAAGTGCTAGTCATAGCACTTCTGAATCACATCGCAAAGATAATAAAGTTTATAACGTAAACCTAATTAAATTATGAACAAAGCGATAAAAAGCCAATTAATTAAGTTATATTAACAGGAAACGAGCGCCCTGATTTTCTATTATGGTCAGGTCTGTTTGTATGAAATATTCACCCATTTTTCTATACAATCACTCTGTTTGTTCCATAATAAATGAATTGTTTATCTATGGAATCAGTTAAATAATGATAAATGAAATCACCCTATAAAACTTATTTAGAAAAAAGTCTCTATTTTTGTTAAGAGATACTCCTTTCAAGTATTTTCCATTCTATGATAAACAAGTTATCCCCTATGGCTCAGCGACCGGACTTTGACAAAATCAATACTTACCTGGACTTTGATAGATTCTACTGGTATAGAGAAGAATTGGTCCGGATATGCAGGTCAAAAGGTATCTGCCACTACGGCAATAAGGCAGAACTCTGTCAGAATATCAAAGCCTACTTCGATGGCAATATCATTAAGGGAAACGTTCCTCAGAGACGGATCAAATGCAATGTCGGACATCTGACAATGGATACCGAATTGTTAGGTTGTGGCTTTGCCTTTAATCAACGGTTCCGTGATTTCTTCTCCACCCAAACTGGCATTGTGAACTTTAAATTCAATGCAGACATGGTTGCAACAGTCAAGAAAGTCAGACAGACCAATGATATGTCTTTCACATTGCGGGATTTGTTGGACATAAAGGAAGGTAAGACAGAATATGCAAAGTATGATCACTCATCCTGCCAGTGGAATCAATTTTTAAAAGACTTCTGTGCCGATAAACGGAATACCGTCTTCAGAAATAAACTGAAAGTCGCTGCTGCTTTATGGAAGATTGTAAGAGAATCTACGGATAAGAAAGTATACAAAAGGAAACTGGTAGAAGATCATTATAGCGAAATAAAGGATTTTACCTGAATAAACAGTTCGTATAATAAAAGAAGGAGGTGCAGGAATTGATACACCTCCTTCGTGAAAGTTAGAGTTCAAACTTGTAGCCTAGTGTAATCTGGAAAACACTGTTTTTTGTAGACTCCCCGTCACCGGTAATCGCCTTTGTTACACCAAAGTTATATCTTGCATCAAGTTGGAACTGGTGATATTCATACGATATACCTACAGGTATTGAAAAATCAATATCCTTTACATCTGCATCGTCCATACCTGCGTCACGAAATGCCTTTTTAAGGTCAATTTCTGCAGATACTCCGTCAGATTCTACTTTTGCTTTATCATTCGTCAGAAATCCAGGTTGTATACCTGCTTTTAAGGCTAATCCTTTCGCAACATAGATATTGGCCATGATAGGTACGTTCACATAGTCCATTTTGATTGTTCCTGTTACTCCCTCATCTTTCGACTTGATCCCCTGTTGGGAGTATAAAGCACCTGCAGTAAGAGAGAAAATAGGAGTAGCCTGGTATTCAAATTCTGCACCTCCGACAAACCCTATACGTGAATCCCCTCCATCTGAATTGGTCATGGTTGCAATGTTGAGGCCTATTTTAGGCTGAATGTTGAAAGATCCGACAGCATGTTGGGCGAATGTACTTACTGACGCAAACAATAGGCATACAATAATTAAATTTTTCTTCATTATTTACTATTATTAAAGATTACATTGCAAATTAATTATTTTAAAGGATGGTGTTCAATTCCGTATTGCACAGAATTTTGATATTGAATTTGCACCTGCTTTGAGCTACATATAAAATGCACCTTTCTTTTATTGCGCAACAATCGAGTTAACTACACTTGTCAACATAACTGTTACGATAAGGACTTTTTTGTTAAGTATAAATTATGTTATTATGTACAAAGATAATCATTTTTTCTTGATTGATGAAAGAATAAATAGGAAATTCGCAAAAGGTGAAAGCTTTGGCTTGACTTTCCAATTTGTTGTTCTTCAGGCACACTCTTATATCCTTCTTGACTTAACCTTTTCAATTTCATACCCCAGCCAAGTTTTCTCATTCTTTTCATCATCAATATTTGCTCTTGCTTGTTTTATCAATTCTTCTTCATTTTCAATGGAAAGGAACCTCTCATGTAATATTTTAGGCAATTGGTTTTCAAATCTTGTCAGAGTGATATTTTTCCGTTTTACACAAACTATCTTTTTATCTAGTGGATTATCTCGTTTAATGAGAATGGGCACTAACTCCTTATTCTCTTCAGCGTTCAAGGCATTAAACTTGTCGAATAACTCCCATTCTACCTTAAGGGGACCATCTATTGATCCTTCATCGGATTGAATGTCATGAGTTGTCCCCTCCTTATTGGGTTTAATCTTACGAATAAGGATTCCGCCATAGCCAAAATCTTTATTGTAATCTATTTTATTGCCAGAAGTTGTTATGTCAGATTTGAAAGTCAGATCCATACCGCTACTATGGAAAAACCATTTACCGTAATCTCCTTCACGTGGATATACCGTAAGATCAAAATGATTCTTGCTACAATAATAGAACTCTATGGACATTATATCATAGGATTTGTTTT
>DMYZ01000005.1:1077-5010 GCA_003483565.1 Prevotella sp. | reverse complement strand
TTATAGCCACCACGGTCATTGCTATAACCGCCACGGTCATTGCTATAGCCGCCACGGTCATTGTTATAGCCGCTATTATTATAATCGCCACGGTTATTATAGCCACCATGATTGTTATAACCATCGTGGTTGTTATTATAGCCACCACGATGGTTGTAACCGCCGCGATTATTGCCGTAGCCACCACGATTGGCGCCTTCACTGTTTTGGAGCCCTACTCCGAACCCTTCTGGACGGAACCCACCATCGTTATTGCCTGGTTTATTACTATTGTATCCACCCTTATCGCTGCTGTAAGCACGCTGACTGTGAATACGAGGGCGCATTGGACGCTCTGTGCTATGATAGTCTGTACCTGCCGGTTTACTATAACCATCACGGTTATCGTCCTGCTGCTCTGCAGACTGCTCTGTTGTCTTTTCTAAATCCATTGTTTTACTTTTTTAAGCCTCACGGCGTGTTCTAAAAGATTTGTTTACTTAACTCTATTGTATTAATTAATTATATGCTTTATTGCAAAGAGACCAATAGCATCTTATATGCCCGTATAGTTGTGCGGAGTAATAGCCATCAGCTCTTTCTTTATATCGGCGCTGACATCCAGTTTCTGAATGAATTCATGGATAGTTTCTTCCGTCATTGTTTTATTTGTACGTGTCAAAGCCTTCA
Source organism: Prevotella sp. (assembly GCA_003483565.1). Lineage (GTDB taxonomy): Bacteria > Bacteroidota > Bacteroidia > Bacteroidales > Bacteroidaceae > Prevotella. Next base: position 4,341 of record DMYZ01000005.1, on the reverse strand, counting down.
AGGCCTCATAAGGATGAGGATATCCCTCGCGGCGCAATACGGTCTGGATAGCCTCAGCCACCACAGCCCATGTATTATCAAGATCTGAATTGATCTTTTCCTTATTTAGAATAAGTTTATGAAGTCCCTTTAATGTACTTTGGATAGCAATTATACTGTGTCCAAGAGGTACGCCTATATTTCTCAACACGGTAGAATCCGTCAAATCACGTTGCAGTCTGCTTACGGGGAGTTTAGCTGCCAAGAACTGCAGAATAGCATTGGCAACACCTAAATTGCCTTCACTATTCTCATAATCAATAGGATTAACCTTATGGGGCATGGCACTTGATCCGACCTCTCCGGCCTTGATTTTCTGTTTAAAATACTCCATGGAAATATACATCCAGAAATCACGATCCAGATCAATGATAATCGTATTAATTCTGCGAATGGCATCAAATATAGATCCCAGATGATCATAGTTGCTTATCTGTGTTGTCCACTGTTCGCGCTGCAGTCCGAGCTTTTCGCTGACAAATTTATTACCAAAAGTTCTCCAGTCATAAGCAGGGTAAGCTACATGATGAGCATTAAAATTGCCTGTAGCACCACCAAACTTGGCTGTGATTTTACAAGCCTTGAGGGAATTGAGTTGTTCCGTAAGACGATATACATACACTTCAATTTCTTTACCAAGACGAGTAGGAGAAGCTGGTTGCCCGTGAGTTTTAGCCAGCATAGGAACATCCTTCCATTCCTCAGCATATTTCTGCAACAAGTCTATCAGTTCCTGAACCTGAGGATAAAACACATCATTGAGACCATCCTTAAGAGAAAGAGGCACACTGGTGTTATTGATATCCTGGGAGGTCAATCCAAAATGAATGAACTCCTTATACTGATCCAGACCGCCAATTTTATCAAACTCTTCCTTGATAAAATACTCCACAGCTTTCACATCATGATTAGTGATTTTCTCAATATCTTTAATACGCGCAGCATCTTTTTCATCAAAATTCTTATAGATACCACGAAGTTTGTCAAAGAGCGAATGATCACAATTGGCCAGCTGTGGTAAAGGTAATTCGCATAAAGTAATAAAATACTCTATTTCCACATGCACCCGATAACGTATCAGTGCAAACTCTGAAAAATAATTTGCTAATGCCTCTGTTTTACTTCTATAGCGGCCATCTATTGGAGATATGGCGGTTAATGCATCTAGTGTCATGACTGTTCATATTAATTTGGGAGCAAAAATACTAAATATTATTGATATACAGTTATATTTATAAGATAAAATATCATAAAAGAGACAGTGCTTCTCCATATTTCCTTACATTCTGATTGTCCTCATAATGCAATCCAAAAGTAGGGTCTTGCTCCTCCTCCGTCTGAGATAAAAAAGGAAAAAGAGATTTTAGAAAAAATCTAAAACCTCTTTTATGTGGGCGTTGACGGATTCGAACCGCCGACCCTCTGCTTGTAAGGCAGATGCTCTAAACCAGCTGAGCTAAACGCCCTTACTCCTGTAAAGCGAGTGCAAAGATAGTATTAATATTTTAATCCTCCAAATTTTTTATTGACTTTTTTATTTTTTCCTGAAAAATCATATATATTTGAATCCGGGATAAGAAATAAAAAGAAAGCGAATAAATTTCTTATCCCGAAGTCAAGGTAAATAAATAGCCATGAAAAGTTGGGTATTTAAAATCTCACGCCAAAGAACCAGCCAAACCACATCACTTTATTATTGTCTTGAAAGGCCTTTGAGATAATATTACTGCTGTTTCCTTTGAATGATATTCTGCCTACAGAACCTTTTGTATCATTTTTTTCCTCCGGATCATAGTGATTGAAAGATAGGCCACTTGTCAATGTCAGATGTTTTAGAATACGGTAATTAACACCTAATCGAAGATTCATGATTTCCCCCTGATATATATCAGAAGTATTTGTTGCAAGTAGCGCGCTGTAAATAGCATCTATGTTTACAGATAGTCTTTTATAAATCGGTTGGATGTATCCGATACCATATCCAACGCCGGCTTTATCTTTCATAATTCCGGCATTCAGAATGGAATAAAGTCTTTTGCCTCCAGTTTTATACATAAAGTTGCAGTAATAAGTTTCGTCTTTTGTAAATTCAAAGGCATGGTATCCGTTTTTGACGATATTAAACAAACCGACTTGAACTCCGTTTTCAATCGAATCTGCAATATTCACGATTCCCAACTGCAATCCATTTAATTTTCCGGCTTTATTTAAAAATGAACTAATTTGCACGCCGGAAACATCGTGAGTAGCATGGCTCATTATGCCGGAAAGTTGTACTCCTCTGACATCAGAAGCTATTCCATAAATGCCGGAAAGTTGACATCCTGTTATTTCGCCCATCTGAATACTGGCAACACCAGCTAACTGTAATCCGTCTATGTTCAGCGAATTGGTATTCAAGACACCACTGACTTGCGCCCCGGTAACGATACCTTTGTTGTTGTTGGAAACACCGGCAAGTTGTAAGCCTTTTACACTATTATTGCTGATATTCCCGACTCCTGAAATTTGCACTCCACGAACCTGATTGAAGGTATAATTGAAAACACCGGCAAGTTGCAAGCCATTAACCTGTCCATTTACAATATTGGCTATGCCGGCTACTTGCCCGCCTTTGACATTACTCCCTGTAATATTGGCCAAACTTCCTATTTCAAAGCCGGAGACCCCTTTTGAATAACCGGCTAAAATATTTAATGAAAAGCAATTGACATTCAAGCCTTTGGTCAACTGCTGCGAACCCATACCAGGCAAGAAGGATACCTGAACAGGTATCAAACGTTTTGTTTTGACTTGTCGATTAAGATATAACGCCGATTGTGGAACTAAATTCCGGACTAATGGTAGTTTTTCAAATTGCGTTTGAAAGGATGACATATTTATGTCCTGAATTTCCAAAGGTGAAAGTCTTGTATCCGGAAGTTTTCGATACAGTTTAATCGTTTTCTCGCTATTTAATGTTTCTGCTATCAAGAGGGTATCTTTATAATCGGGACAACTTATATGAATATATTGTGACGGCACTTTCAGCCTGAGATGAAATGTTCCGTCATTATTTGTGATTACCGCTTTGTTTTCCTTAACGGCATATACGACAGCAGAATCTAAAGGAAGACCATCGGGACTTTCTACAACTCCTAAGATCATAAAGTCTTCTGATTCTGTGTTTATTCCTTTCAAGCGTAAAATAACATGGTTTCCAATGGTTGTGTAAGCAAAACGATT
>DMYZ01000005.1:0-1033 GCA_003483565.1 Prevotella sp. | reverse complement strand
CTGCTCAATAACATGCAAGGTTTGGGGGATGAGCAAGTTTTGCACGTTAACGGATATTTTGCGATACAAGTCGACTTGTGAAGATGAGTTTTGTGCCACAAGAATTAATATCAGTATTAATAGAACATATCTGATTTTACTATTCATTGTTTCCATTCGTTATATAATACGTATTTCCCTTTTTTGTGTAATCAAGATTCAGAGTTTGCGTGATGACGGCTAATATCTCATTCAGCGAATTATCTTTGAATGAAGAAGAGAAACGGAGTTTTTTGTCCACAGAATCATCTAATTTTATATTTACCGAATAGCTTTTCCCCAACTTGGCCATGATAGTCGGCAAGTTCGTATTCCGAAAAGTAATAGTCTTATGAACAGTATAAGTCTTATTGACGGTATGAAAAGCCGGAATTTTTTGTGTTTGCCTAATGATTGTATCATTATTTGCCATAATACGAGCCCTTTCACCGCTAGTAATGATCAGCGACAACGTATCTTTTGAGGCCCGCACCAAGAAAACTTTAACTTTCCCAGACAAGACATAGACCAGCACATCCTTGTTTCTCAACTCATTCACTGAGAATTTTGTTCCTAAGACTTCCACTCCACCACGATTTGCTTCAACAACAAATCGATGTCTGATATCTCTTTTGACATTGAAAAAAGCTTTTCCGGAAAGTTTTGTTAAGCGAATTTGTTTTTGAGTATCAAAAGTATATTCAATTTTCGAATGCTTAGAAAGCAGGACTGAAGAGCCATCGGGCAATGTGGAATTTAAGGTGCGGTCTGCACTTGCTACTGCGAATTTGGGTGATGAAACTGTTGTCTTAGTATTGAAAAATGGGACAGTAATGACAATAAATATAATAATGGCTGCAGCAGCACTAAGATAATATATATTGAAGTGATGTTTCTTCTTTGAAATGCGGTGGCAGACTTTATTCCAGGCTTTCGTAGTATTAAACGGTTTAGGAACAGTTGACTCAGCCCACAGTTTTTCATATCGGATAAACTCTTCCAAATATTCATCGGA
>DMYZ01000076.1 GCA_003483565.1 Prevotella sp. | reverse complement strand
TCTCCAGTCGACTATCGAAGTGGTAAGGCAAATAATGATAAGTCTTACTCACCACGTTGTCAACTTTTTTTTCATAGTTGCCGGGATCATTACACAGCTCTTGGATCGTAGCCTCCTGACCATGCAGCTTCTTTAGAGTTTCAATTGTCGCTTCTATATTCTTCTTAAGCTGTTTGTTATTTCCCCTATCAGAATCAACAATTTTTAAGACATCTTCCTGAGAAGGATAGTAATTCGATTTATCTGTCACCAGTATAGGACTATCCAACTTTTCGATCTTTAAGAGTTGTGCCTGTTCAGGGATGACATCCTCTTTTATTTGGACTGTACGATGCGGCACAAAAGATTTCCGGATATTAGCACGAATTTCTCTTTGGGCATATTTTCCTTTGAGATAGTGGGAACCGTCTCTCTCCTCAGAAATTTTCTGATAGATTATCTTGAGCTGTTCCTGATAGGGATAAAGTTTCTCCACCGTAAGTGTACTAAAGCTCTCCTTGGCTATTAGATGGAGCCAAAGATGAAACGTAACAGGAAGGTTTGTCTCTTCATCTATAAGTTGCTTTAGTTCTTTATTAATAATGTTCCCCTTCAAATCCTGCTGTTTGATCAGGATAGAATCTGATGTCGTAAATAAATCTTTATCCGAAAGCGATTTTTCCGTATTTAATTCATCTTCCCAGGCCAATGTAGGGAATGTAGGGTAAGAAACTTTCAGCTGATAAAAGTCTATTGGTGGCACATGCAACTTTTCCATTCTGGAGAAACGTTCCAAAGTGTACATGTTATCATTGCCACCCTTATTCAATTCTTCAATAGATGTATGCTGTTGTTTATCCAACTCACGGTTTAAAACCCTCGCATTATCTTCATTAAGCCAAATAAGAGCTGTCTCTTTTTCTTTTCTAATGACCTGCCTCAAACATCGGCAACTGGTTTGTAATACCATATTCTGGGGGCAAGCACCTTTCTGAGGAAGAATGACACTGGTCAGACTCTTACAGTCCCAGCCTTCCTTGCCAATTTGAGCCAAAAGTACAATCTTGATTTTAGACAAACTCGTATCTAATGAAGCAAACTCGGTAGCAGCACCTTCCGGCACTGGATAATCTTTATTTCCAGCATGATATTTCAAAATGGATTCAACCGGATTCAGCCCATATTGACTGACGATTCCAGCCACTAAAGGATAAATATTCTCTTCTAAATTACCAATACGTCCACAATAAATAGCTTGCTTAGCACAAGTTCCATTATCATATACTGTATCCCCATAATCTTTCAGGAACTCACCGACGCCATTTCGGATAATATCATCATTGCTACCTGTCGATATTTTTATCACAGGAGACTTGAGAAAATTGCCTACACCATCTATAAGGGGATAATAATAGACCACATTGGAAAGATTCTTATTCTGCAAAGACAAATCCGAAGTGACAGACACTGCATCAGCAGACGACAGATACGGAGTACCTGAAAAACCTAATACAGAATTAAATGTCTCCGTTTTTGTCCACTTGTTGACAACCTGACGAAGCTTGATATCACTATCAGAAGCATGATGCACCTCATCAATAAAAATGGATAGATGAGGAATCTTAGCAATAATATTGCGAAGTTCATTCGAATTTCTGATTTCGTTCCACTCCTTATCTGAATATAGCGAAGGATCATTTCCCTTGTATTTATCGAATTTATCAAGGATGACCTTTTCTGCGTTAGTAACAGCCACTAACCCTCGAAGATATTCAAAAGGTTGATGATTGTTTATTTTCTGCGCATTTGGATTTTTTACCAAGTTACTTTTCCTTGCCGTTTTTTGTTCATCAAGGATTTCAAACTGTATTTCCTTTTTGATCTGCGAAGCAGTAGGTTCCGGAAGGATCCATGTCGGATCAAAATCCTGTATATTTTTGATACTGGGAAGAATGGAAGATTTTAATCCCGATGGTGCCAATATCATAAAATTATGGGCAAAGGAAGGATTATCTGGTTCATTGAGAGAGAAATAGAGATCCAGATAAATAAAAGCTGCCATCAAGTAAGTCTTTCCGGCTCCCATCGGTAAACTGAAAATATAATCAGGATATTCCACCCCATAGAAGATGCTGTGGAAGATCCCGTCAAAGTCTATATCATCAGGATGTTCTTCTATACATCGTTTTAGAGTAGGAGCAATAGTTTGATCCTTCTCATCCTTCAGGCAGGCATACTCATAGAGAGTAGCTGCAGCTCTATTTTGTTCAAGCACTTCACGAGCACGGACAGTCAAGCTAATCTCATTTAGATCCATTGTCAGGAAATCCCCTTCAGAAAAAAGTTTCCATAAAGGTTTATTTCCGCATTCTATCTTAAGAAACAAATAAGTCTTAATAGCCTCTATTTGTGCATCTCGCATCATTCCTTTTGTTTCTATGTATGCAAGAATTGATTTAACAGGACATTCTGGCCGATTTATCCACTCGTTTCTTTTTCGTTGTATCAGTTGATAAAACATTTACTTTTCTAATTGTTTTTATTAATCAGGTTTACCACGACTTTTACCATTACATCTTTCTCCTCCGTCCTACTCTCAGCGATCATCAGCGTAAGGGCGACAAGGGTATTATCAGCAATGCGCTTGTTTCCATCGCTGAATGAATGATTCTTTGTTACGAGATAAAGGAGCATCGCAGCCTTCTCCTCTACACTTGGATAAAGATCTTTACCGTCAAAGGTCTGATAGATCTGTCCAATAGGACTTTGAAATGACACATCTTTCACATTGCCAGAAAATACGGATCCACCGAATTTCTCCCTTAATAGATCTATCTCACGCATAGCAT
>DMYZ01000010.1 GCA_003483565.1 Prevotella sp. | reverse complement strand
CCTTGATATGTTGGAACATAACCTTGTGAATATCCATTTCCGAAATACCATTTGTTTTCGGAAGAGGTACCAATTAAAGTTAAAGGTGCTGAAGAATCGATCCTTTGGTTGCCATTTTGTCCCCATCCTATACGAAATTTTAAGTTATCAACAAATTTATTCAGGATACTGTTCTTAAAAAAATCTTCATTGTTAACACGCCATCCTAGGGAAAAAGAAGGAAAGTAGCCCCATCTGTTTTCTTTTGCGAATCTGGAACTTCCATCGGCTCTGAAATTAACTGTAGCTAAATATTTATCATTATAAGAATAGTTGACACGTCCCAGATAAGAAAGCATGGAAGTAATGGTCTTGTTTCCACTTACGTTATCACCTGTTGTCTGTGCATTAAGAACACGATAGTTTTCATCATTGCCAAGACCGTTAGCTTTATATGCATCTATATAGGATGTGTTGTCTTTTTCGTAAGTCATGGCGATCATGGCATCGAAGTTGTTCTTCCCAATTTTTTTATTATAGTTCAGTCTTTGTTCTATAGTATAATTAGAAACTTTGGTGTCATTGTTTGTCAATTTTGTCTCGGAATTATACTTGCTCTCAGTATTTGCCAGGTTATATTCATCATAAGTCGAGGTATAAATAGGTATAAAATCAGAAAAAGAATCGTCATTATATTCGTAACTGAACTGGGCACGGTAAGAAAGCCCTTTACAGAGATTGATCTGTGCATATACATTACCGGTCATATTTGTTATTTCATTATATCTGTCACAATCTTCAAGTAACTGTACAGGATTAGGATTATATGACCATTCTGTAGGAGCATATTTGTTATATTGATAGTTGTCTGAGGATGGATCTACTAACGGATTTATGACAGGTGTAAAAGGATCAGCTTTCAGAATATAATCAAAGGAACTTAAGTTTTCTGCATCCTTCTTCTTCATTTTAGAGATGTTCATATTGACTCCGACAGTAATGTATTTGTTTAAATCATATTCTTGGTTCAAACGGGCTGTCAGCCTTTTGAATTCTGTTGTGATGATGGAACCTTGATCATTGTCGTAACTCATACTGAAGGCGGTACGGGATTTATCAGAGCCATTCCGAATACTAAGATTGTAATTCTGCTGGAATCCAGAGTGAGTGGCAGCATCCCACCAATCTGTGTTATAACCTTTCTTATACTGGCTAGTGAATTTATTTAATTGAGAATTTTGAAAGTTTGCATCATTTTTGTATGCTGTAGTTATAAATTGATAATATTGGTCGCTGTTCATCATGTCGAGAGCCTTATAGGCAGTTTTTGATCCAACAGAAACATCCAGCGTGATTTGAGTCTCGCCACTCTTTCCGTGCTTTGTGGTAACGAGAATAACACCGTTAGACCCTCTGGATCCATAGATAGCACAAGCAGAAGCGTCCTTTAAAACTTCTATACGTTCTATATCGGAAGGATTTATACTGCTGATATTATTCATGAACTGTCCATCAACAACATAAAGCGGATTGTTGTCATTGACAGTTCCAAGACCGCGGACTCGAACAATGGCATCGTCACCAGGCTGGCCTGAACCAGATGCAACATAAACACCTGCAGCTTTTCCTTGAAGCAATTCAGACATATTAGAAACGGAATAGTTTTTGAAATCTTTGTCTGTAACCGACACTACAGAACCGGTAAGGTCACTTTTACGCTGTGTGCCGTAACCTATTACTACAATTTCATTAAGATCTGTATTAGATTTCATACGAATGTTATAGGTTCCTGATGTTTTGACCGTAATTTTTTGAGAAGCGTATCCAACATAGGAAACGGTCAGCTGGCTCCCTTTTATGCTGAGGCTGAAATGTCCGTCTAGATCAGTAACCGTGCCGTTGCCGGTACCGGGTTCCTGAATGGTTGCGCCAATTAGCGGTTCTCCGGAATTGTCATCACAGACCGTGCCGCTGAGACTCTTACTCTGTTGTGCAAAAATTGCTATTGAACAGAATAGGGTAATCATGAAAGTTAATAAACGTCTATTCATAGGTTGAATTTAATAAAGTTATTTATATGATATTATATTATTGTTTTCTGTAATGATTTGACCTCTCTTCATTCTTAATTTTGTCCCGACTGGTAATTCATATAGAATGAGAGATTGGCTTCCATGTATAGCAATATGTATTTGATTCGTTACATTTCTGGCGATATAAGATTTGCTTACAATATCAAAAAGGTCACATTTGTTTTTTGGTTTGTAAATAATATTTTGAGATCTCTTATATGGGTTATAGATAAGATAAACAGGATAGGGACGTCGTGAATAAAAATCTGTTACATTACAATTCAGTTTTAAAATTCCCCTTATATTTGTTGTATCCACAATAGCACCTAATATTCCAATAGGAGATGTACTGTATATGCTGAACATGCTTGTTGTTGGGTTGCCCTTGATCCATTTTGGCCCGTCACCAATGGCTACAGGACTAACACCTTTAAGGGACAGTTTGCCATAATCATCGAATTTGCGCAAGCCCTCGTAAGCAATATTATTATCTGTCAGATCCCTGTATTCCGGAGCCCATTGATTAGCTGTATCAATATAGGCAGGAAAAAACAACCTGCAAGCACTAGCATTGTTTACCATCCATTTGCCAACAGCATTAGCATATTCCGGTGCATATTTCACCATCGATACAAAAGGCCATGTAGGTTTTATACTGTTCATAAGGAAGGCATAGCCACCTTTGTCAAGAATATTCCCCTGAAGTCCACTTACATCATATTTTCCCCATTTACCAACAATGATACCCCATCCCTTTCGACCGGTATCGCTTTTGCAACCATTGAATACCCAGTTCAGAAGCTTGTGCACATCATAGTTCTTTCCTTGAGTGGCATTTAGATATGCTGCAGTATAAACTCCGAGTGGCATTAGTGCTTCATAGAACCGACTCTCTTTCTGATTCAGCAATGCCTCTATGGCACTTTCACTATGTTGCAGGTAGCGTCTGTCTCCGAATTTCTTATAGGCACATAGAAGTACATAGGCATGACCACCGGCTGCGTCCTGCTGATAAGGAATATTGCTGCGTCCCCCCCGTAATTTTCCATAGTCAAAGTATGAGTAATCATAATTGCCGTTTAATACAGAGTCTGCCTGAGTAAATCTTTCTGCAATATGCCGCATAATATCATTAGCACCGTCTATACCGGGGAATACATCGTTAACGGCATAAAACAAGGCGTTGGGAAGAATATCATACCACCAGTCTCTTCCGTATCCTCCTCCCAGATTAGCCACTTGCGGATTAGTATTATTCATGACAATATTCCAACCATTACCCTTATTGTAATAGTTTTGTATCATCTTCACATAATTATATCCATCTTGACTGGTCTTGTCAATGCCAACGAGTCCGGCACCTAATAAGGCTGCAAGAGAGTTTAATGCTTCATGAAATTCACCACCGTTGTGATCAGGCCCCTGTCGAATGTCACCAACAGCTGTATAGAGTCCGAATGTGGTCTGGTTGATATTCCGGCGTGCATCATCTTTCCAAATCAATGGTCCCATTTTACCTTTATTGTGCCAGTCAAAGATGTATGCGTCAAATTTTTTTGCCTTTGTCTTCCAATCTATCATCTGATAGCTTTCTGGCAGATCAGGCATTTGATCGACTCTTGATATTTGAATTTGCTTTATCGGTTTACCGAAAAATTCATTACTTTTGGCATTTGTCAATCCCACTTCCATGAACAGGCAGATGCTTAATGTTATTATCGGATATTTTTTCATAGTTATAGTTGTTTTTCTATATATCTTTCAGATTGTTTTGTTATGTTTTTAGCTAAAGGATAGGCTAAAGTCTGCAGTGCAGCAACAATAATAAGGGCAAATTTCAGTGCAAAGTTTTCTGATATGCTATAGGCGAGTATAATGAATAGGGAAAGTCCAAAGAAACGCCCAATAAAAAGTCCCACTTCATGTGTCATGATATAAGTATATTCATTTCTTTTTTCTATTTTTGCTACTACATCTATTGTTTTCATCATCACAGGGTAATATGCCAGATCGAATAATGGCTGGAATATAACTTTGCATAGAACGAATGTTATCACTCCCATAGCAGAAAATAGAATGCCATTGCATAGTGTTCCGATAAAGAATACCACAACACTTCCAAGGAGTATCCATAAACGGTCCTGAGGCCTTGCAATACGTCCTAATATATAAACAAGTATTGCTGTTAGTATACCACTGATACCTTGTATTGTACCTAAGGCCCCTTCATTTCCGATAAATTTCATAACTAAAATAGCTGGTGCTGTAACCAAAAATCCTTGTACCATACCTTTTAAGGAAGCTAAGGCGAGCATTTTTCTCCATAATATATGAAATTTGAAATGGATGAAACTTGTATCTTTCGGCATGATGAAATGCCCTTGAGATAATACGCATACAGAAAGGACTGCTATTATCATTACTGCACACATTACTATTTTATAGCATTTGTTGGCATCGAAAGTTATTCCAAGGATAATTTGGCCGTCCATACCACCAATAAATGCTCCGATGATAAGGGGGACTGTTATGTTTGCGACTGAAAAGAAAAATGATTCCAGACCGAAATAATAATTTCGGTTGTCGTCATTTGT
>DMYZ01000038.1 GCA_003483565.1 Prevotella sp. | reverse complement strand
TCACGCAAGGCAAGATTGATTCCCTTACATGGTGTAAGGTCGGTCCTGTGTGTGACAGCATTCATTATGATCTTTTTACTTATCCTGGGGCAGAGAATCTGCCTTCAAGTTATACGGAAGACTATATCAAGTTTCCTGTCACCACCATATCGGGGGAGGCCAAGGATTCTAATTTTATCTATACGTATCATCCTGCTGACAGTGACAGTAGTTATCAGGAGTGTATTCTGCCGCCACAGACCATTCGGCAAGGCAACAGCTTTATTCAGGTCCTGGTATGGGACTTTAAGAATTGTTGGTGGCATATCTATGTCTATCGTCCGACACAACCGAAGGTATTGGAGGCAAATCATTGTTATACGATAACCTTGGAGCTTGGAGATGTTACTCTTCACATGTCCTCGTTTGCAATAGCGGAGTGGAATCGAGAGACAGCAGATTCATTGGATTTAAAATAATTAATGCGGGCATTATTCGCAAGAATACTCCCTTATGTCCTAAAATAATAAATAGCTCTTTGCCGGGGAGAAGAGAGCGCAACGTAATATTTTATGGAAAAGAAAAAATACAATGCACCAAAATTTAAAGAGGTAATCATGGAAGATTTCATGACTGCAGGTGACGGAACTGCAAGTATGAATAATCCTACGTGTCCAACGTATACTAATGCTTGTAAAACGGATACTTGTGAAACAGACTGAAATTTTTATGGTTCTTGGAAAAATGGCTATATAGCTATTTTTCCTATTTTAAGTTTGACACATTTGAGAAATGAAATTTTTGCTGTTATTTATTTGTTTGTTTTGTTTGATTTCATGCACTTCTCATAAAGATCTGTCTGAAGATGAAAGTAGTGTTGATTTTTGTGTTGTTAATATAGTGCAACCAAAGAATAACCTATTGACCGATAGTGATGAAGAAAAAGGCACTCGTGCTACTGATATTGGCAGCAATCTCATTTCAAGTATGTCATTCGAACATGGTGATACAATAGGAATTTTTACATCAAATGGTTCGCAGATTCCTTTTATACCAAATATCCCTGTTGGTACTTATGTAAGTCTTGTAACTTTGAGGGCTGAGGGATGGATGACGAAATTGAGCAATATATATGCGTTATATTTGCCTTATAATTTTTATAACAGGCGATATGATAATATACCGTGGAATGGTAAAAAAGTTATTGAACAAAGTGAAACTAATAGTAAAATTCATGTTGGAAAATATTGGATATTAGGATCTGATACTGTCGTTCAAAATAATACTGATGGTATATTTCATACATCCTTAACAATGTTAGGTACAGAAGTACGTGTTCGTGTCGTAGTTCCTGTTCAGAATTATTACGTTAAGATGGCATTGGTCGCTCCAACTAAAGCTTTTTCATCTCAAGGTTATTATGATTTATTTGACAGAGCTCATGGACAGCCCTATTATTCTACAGATTCTACTGATCATGTAATGTTAACAATAACTAATCCTAGTTTAATTTTAGCGCAAAAAAAATTCATCTGTTTTTTTTATTTTCCGGAAGTAGATTTAAGTAATAGAACTTTGGGATGTTATATATGGGATAAAGATGGAAATTGCTATTATGGAGATGCTCAAACGGGTTCATCTGGAGATTGGAAACGAAATACCGTGAATGATATATATTTTCCTTCTATGGCTTTAGTTACGACCCCGAAGTTAAATTTGAATCCTTGGGAAGAGGAAGATACCTGCTCTACATGTTATCCGGTTGCTTTTTAATTTGATTATGAATATAATTCACAAAAAAAATAAAATCATAGATAAAGTTCTAGAAATTCAGACGTATAAGGAAAATATATCTTATAGATACTTGAATTTCGTAGTAAGATATAATATAGAAAATAATATACTTCTCTATAATGTCTTAACTCGGGAAATGGTAAGTTTATCTGACGATGAGATAAATAAGGATGAATCTATTCGAGATTTCTTAATTAAAAACTGGTTTTTGGTACCGGCAGACTTTGATGATATAAAATTTGAAAGTCAAATAAAAGGGATGATTGGTTTATTTGAAAGAAAAAGCCAATCGGTTAATGGTTTTACAGTTCTTACGACAACAAAATGCAATGCAAGATGTTATTATTGCTTTGAGCGTGGACGTTCTACTATAAATATGTCTCATGAAACAGCGATAGCTACTGCAGATTTTATTATTCGCCAAAGTAAGGGAAAAGATGTCCATATAGGATGGTTTGGAGGTGAGCCTCTTTATAATCCGGAAGTAATGGATACCATCTGTAGTATATTAGACCGTAATTCAATAAAATATACATGCAGTATTGTTTCAAATGGTTATCTCTTTAATCAAGAGAATGTAGAGAAAGCGATAAAGCAATGGAATATACGAAAAGCTCAGATTACTCTGGATGGTACAAGTAAAATTTATAACCGGTCAAAATCTTATATTTACAAGGATGATTTGAATCCGTTTAATACGGTTATGAAAAATATCAGACGTTTGTTGGAAGCTGGGATCAAGGTCAGTATACGGCTTAATGTCTCTAAATTTAATGCTGAAGATTTATGTGACCTTGTAGACGAACTCGGTCGTGAGTTTCATAATACTTCAAATTTGACAGTCTATTCCCATGCCTTGTTTGAATTAGCAGGATTCCAAAAGAAAAAGGAGAGTGATCAATATCATGCAGAATTATATTTACAAAGGAAAAAAATAGAGGAAAAAATCCAGCAATATGGTTTATCTGAAAGATCTTTAATATCTGGTTCTTTGCTTATGAACCGTTGTATGTCAGATAGTAGCATCTCCTACGTAATTCTTCCAGATGGACATCTGGGTAAGTGTGAGCATTATACAGACAGCAGATTTGTTGGTGAAATATATAACGACACTATTCATCAGGAATCTCTTTGCCAGTTTAAGGAGCGTGTACCTGATTTCCCGGAGTGCAGAGAATGTCCAAGTCATCCTGACTGCATTAATTTAAAGGTGTGTGAGGAATCTACTCTTTGCTTTCCGGAGAGAAGAAAGGAGAGCTTAGATAAAATTAAGCGCCAGATGCTTAACACCTATGAAGAATATAAACAGAATACATTAAAAAATACAGAAGAAAATGAAGCTGAAATACAGGATACAAGTACAGAAAGTTGTTGATAATGTGATCTGTGTATGCAAAAATTTTGATACAGATATTCCTGAAAGGGTCATTCGTATCAATGATACAAGTGCCGATATTCTTCATTTGATAGAAGGAGGGTTAGATGAGGATGCTGTTGTCAACAAGATGAAAGAAATGTACCAAGGAAATGAAGAGGCCATTACCATAGATACATGCGATTTCATTAAGCAACTTAAAGATCTTAAAATAATTGATTAAACGAATTCGAACATGACGTGGAATAAAAATCATATTGGATTTTTGCTATTGGCAGTACTGACAGTGCTGCCTCAACTCGTTTCATGTTCAGATCATGACTTAGATACTGAGAACCTGCAGGACGGCAAACTGAAAATAAATATCTCGATCCTCAATAACGAGAATCCGACTCGTGCGGCTTATATCCATAATAATCGTCTGGACCAGACTTACTTCCTCGACGGTTCTCAGATTGGGGTTACTGCTGCCAGTACTACGGATGGTTCTATAAAAAATCCGGTCAATGCACCGTATGTCAGTGTCGGAAACCGGCAGAGTACTTATAATAACCAATACTGGCAGTTGGAAGATCAGTCCAAGAGTATAAATTTTATAGCTGACGGGGAGAAGTTATGCGGCTATTATCCTTATCGCAGCGACGTGACTACGCCAACTAAAATACACTTGAAAGTGGACTCTCTTGCTGACGTGATGTATGCACCCTGGACTTTGTCAACATCCATGGCTGCTGACGGCAGCTATCTTCCTCTGGATGAAAATCATCCGATCTGTAATCTGACGATGCACCATGCCCAGGCCATTCTTGCCATAACGATCCGAAATAAAGGTTATGCTGATCAGGCCAATGTCTATTCGACGACCTTTCATGGCAAGGGATTTGGCATTCAGGCAGATCTGAATGCCGGTACAGGAGTATTGAGTAATTTTTCGGATACCACTTTTACGCAGACTTATCCTGTTCATGCCGCATTGAATTTCAAAGTGGACAGTTGTGAGGACTATTTCTATGTTTTCCCCAACGATCAGGAACAAACGATAACTTTTCTCTTCAATATTGACGGTTATAACCAGACGGCATCCCAGAAAATAGCATTGCATAAGGGATATTACTATGATTTCAAGTTTGATATGAAGAGTTTGAATATCCAGTTTAATACGGTAAATATCCAGCCCTGGGATTCTGCGAGTACAGCCAAGGCTGATGCCAGTCCATATACTTATGATGCCGATTCTATACAATATGTAGATATGGGAATGACAGATGCTTCCGGAAATAGTGTACTTTGGGCTGCCTCTAATCTGGGAGCTGCTACTCCTGCAGACGCAGGGGGATATTATATGTGGGGAGAGACAATACCTTATACCTCCTCCAATCCTGTCGGTCCAACTTATTATACGGCCGGGAATATCGGATACAGCAGTATCGCCCGTACCGCATACGACCCTGTAAGGGCTGTACTGGGTAATGAAAATTATATGCCAACGCTTGCTGACTGGCAGAATCTCTGCAATACGGCAAATTATATATGGAAGGACTCGACAATGACCAGTTCCTCCCGGACGACGGTGAGGGGGTACAGGGTGACCAGTAAAAAGTATCCTACTCACTGGATCTTTATTCCTGATACCGGTTACCATACCTACAAATTAAATGGCTCAACCGGTGCGGCGTCAGATACAATACAATATCTCAGTTCGGATCTGTCGACAAATGGTTACTACTGGGCCTCGACACAGGATGTGACCGATATTCCGTATCAGCCTTATTGCTTTAAGCAAGGCTGGGGAATCACCAATTATCATGCCTGTATGACTGAGAGTAAAAAGACCAGTGTCGCTTATGTTGTCAGGCCAGTGAAAATATCAAGTAATT
>DMYZ01000137.1 GCA_003483565.1 Prevotella sp. | reverse complement strand
ATTTATTACGATTTATTACGACTTTGATTACGATTAACCCACTTCATAATAGCAAAATAATAATAAGCAGCAAGCAAAAAATAACCTATAAAATATAGCGTGCTGATACTGAAAATAATATAATCAATAGCACAAACAGCAAGAAGCCCTAATAAATAAAGGAAGGATTCACCAAATGACAAACGATGATAGACTTCATCTATACATGCAATACCAACAATAACCATAAGCCATACTGATGAAAGGAATATGGACAAGAATCCATGCAAAGCAAAAGGATTGAGCGTAGGATGATAATAAAAATTTCGCCATGTATCTGGAGCATAAACCTGTATGCTGGCATAGAAAGCTGCAGAAGTGGCAACAATAAGAACAAGTGCCGTAGGATAGAAACTATCTATATCATTAAAATGCACTATTTTGGCATTTTCTTTCATGGCAACACGGATAATATAAGCCGTAGCCATAATCGCTATGACTATAAGAAAAATAATCATATGAGTATCAGAAAAAGTAGAAATGAACTGAGATATAGGATCATCAGGAACCACATTAACCAATAACTCAGATTCATGTACCCAGCCAAAATCAGAATGCTCTGTGCCTAATTGTACCCATACAGAATCAATACTGTCATTAGGCACTATACGAATATCGGCTACAACAAGGTGAGCGTGTTTCTTTACAGCAAAAGAATCTGTCATCATGTTACTGATCAATTCTTCAGGAAGCTGGCGAATCAAGTCAAAAGAGTCTGACTTCACGATGAAATTATAGTTGTTCGTATAATGATGTGTTGACGAAAAAGTTATAGAATCCAACTGCTTTTCGGTAAGTTGAGTAAGTTGTTCACGATTACGGCCATGGCGACTGTGATAGCAACTGCTTAATGTAAGCATCATAACCATCAACAACAAAATACTCTGTAATTTTCCTCGTTGCTGCATCATCATAATAGACTTATTTCTCTGCGTAAATATTCATTTGACACTCAGAACACTTAAATTCTAGACGAAAAGTCTTTCCGTCCGATAATTCCAACTTAAGAGGCTCATGCCAGAAAGGATGTTTTCCTCCTTTTTTTTCACAATAGCCCAAAGCATAACGGAGACAATAACGGCACTGCATGATAACAGGTTCCTTCCGTTTACCATTTACTTCAAAAGCTTCCTGAATATCAGGCAGCTGCTGTTGCACATAAAATTCTCTAGCAGCATGGTTGCTTATATTATAAAGGTAAGGAAATGCTTTATATTCTGGTTGCCAAATCAAATCTTTCTTTTGTGAAGTTATTTCTACATCCGAAGTTTCCTTTGGCTCTTTTTGTTTTACTATAGATGTGTGTGTGGCTAAATTATCAATAGCATTTCTTCTGAGATCAGCCAAGATGCTTGAAGGTATAAAAAAACGATCTGCCCCTTCTTCAATTTCAACCTCGGCACAACGATAAATAGTGTTGCCTAACTTTGTCAATTGCTTTATAATATTGTCACGCTGTGGCTTCTCAGCTATCTGATGTTTAAACAAAACTTCTGCCATTCCAGATACCTTTTCATTACTTTTTTCCACAACAAGTAATTTGAATTTTTCACCCGTCACCGAAAAACGCATTGTAATGTCCAACTTTCTTTCTGCACTGTGACCTGAAAGTATTTTTTCAAATTCAACATCATGATTACGATAAAGGGGAAGCCCCGGATGAATATGTGCAGGCATGTGAAATGGAAATAAGCGGTTATCCACAACTCGATTTACGCGGAAACCTTCTAGTTCATGCACCTCATTTATAAAACAAAGTCCGTCTCCATTAGCAAAGATAGCTGTCCCTGCAACAGTAAAACTGTCATGACGAATTTCTTTAATCTTTCCAACATATTCTCCAAGCGCTTTTGGGGTATCGAAACTGGAAATATCCAATTGCCTGCCTTTCAGAAAATAATTAGTAAAGCCACGATTAAATGTTTTTTCTAAATGTGGTTCAAAATAATACTTCACCTCCCCCTTTGATGCTCTGCAATAGTCTTGAGGATGCCTACGAACAATATCATTCAATCGTTTGCTATATGCAGCAACGACATTCTTAACATAACCAGCATCCTTCAATCTTCCTTCAATTTTAAAAGAACAGGCACCGGCAGCAGCCAACTCCTCAAGATAGTCAATCTGGCACATATCCTTCATAGATAGGAAATGACGCTGCTGCTCTATCATCTTCCCATCTGCATCTTTCAAGTCAAACTTAAGTCGGCAAAACTGTGCACACTCCCCCCGATTAGCAGAACGTCCAAAACAATATTGAGATGCATAGCAAATACCAGAATAACTCACGCATAAAGCTCCATGAATAAAAACCTCTAGTTCAACATCTGGAACAGTACGATGAATGTTCTGGATTTCCTTAAGCGATAATTCACGTGCCAGCACAACTCTCCTAAATCCAAGAGAATGCAACCAGAAGACTTTCTCAGCTGTACGAGTATCACACTGTGTACTTGCATGAATTGATATTCCAGCATTCTTACACTCTCCTAAAAGGCCCATATCTTGAATCAAGATTCCATCAACGTGAATGTTGGCTAATTTTTTTATTAAGATATGAGAATCTTCTATTTCATCCTCATAAACAATAGTATTAACAGTTACATAAACTTTAACACCAAAACGATGGGCATATACTGTTAGAGCAGCTATATCCTCTACCGTGTTACCGGCAGCCATACGTGC
>DMYZ01000224.1 GCA_003483565.1 Prevotella sp. | reverse complement strand
AACTCTGGTTGTTGTGGTTTTAAAAATCCCATTGCTAAAAGAACAATATCTGCTTTAATAATTTCAGGTTCTTTCGCAGGTTCCATGATAGGACGTCCACCTTCAGGATTAGGTTTCCATTTGATTTCTTGCACCTTGACACCTGTTAGTTTGCCATTTTTGCCAAGAAATTCTAGTGTATTGATGTTCCATCTGCGTTCGCATCCTTCTTCGTGCGCAAAAGTGGTTTTTAGGGTTCTGGGCCAATTTGGCCATGGGCTATTAGGATCTTCAGGACCTACAGGTGGCTTCGGCATAATCTCAATTTGAGTTACACTCTTCGCCCCTTGACGGTGAGCAGTACCAATACAGTCGGAACCAGTATCACCACCGCCTATGACTAGGACGTCTTTATCTTTGGCATTGACGAGCTGGTCTTTTGAAAATTCCATACCATAAAGGATACGATTTTGCTGTGACAACATCTCTAAAGCAAAGTATACTCCATTCAAGTCACGCCCTGGAATCTTTAGATCACGCGCAGTAGGAGTACCTGTGCAAACAACAACAACATTATATTTCTTACTTAATTCGTCAATTGTAACAGATTTGTCTTTGTCAAGTGTATTGTCTTGCTGTATATTAGTTGCAATTTCACTTTTGCCGTTAGTTTTCTTTTTAGGCGAATCAACAAGTTTGGTATTGAACTGAAATTCAATACCTTCTTCTTTTAATAAATTCAGCCGACGGTCTATAATGATCTTATTAAGCTTGAAATTTGGAATGCCGAAACGAAGTAATCCTCCTGCGTTTTCACGGGCATCAATAACTGTTACTTTATAACCCTTCTGATTAAGCTGAGTAGCAGCAGAGAGTCCCGCTGGTCCGGCACCTACTATGCATATTGTATAGCCGTTGCGTTTAGGGATGTTAGGCTGGACATAATCTTCCTCGAAAGCGCGTTCTATAATAGCGCACTCATCTTCGCGGATTGTTGTTGGTTCGTGTTCCATAAGGTTGAGAACACAAGCTTTTTCGCAGAGTGCAGGGCATACTCGCCCTGTAAATTCTGGAAAGTCGTTGGTGGAAGTTAGCTCCTCAAATGCTAATTTCCAGTCTCCTTTGTAAATAGCATCATTCCACTCTGGTGGTTTGTTATCTAAAGGACATGCCCAATGGCAGAAAGGTACACCACAATCCATGCATCGGCTGGCTTGCTGACGACGGTCATTGGTATTTAAAGTTTGTTCCACTTCACCGAAATCGTGGATTCTATCGTGAACCGGTCTGTAGCCGGCTTCTTTACGGTGTATATCTAAAAATGCTTTTGGATTTCCCATTTCTGTAAAACT
Source organism: Prevotella sp. (assembly GCA_003483565.1). GTDB lineage: Bacteria > Bacteroidota > Bacteroidia > Bacteroidales > Bacteroidaceae > Prevotella. The sequence goes on along the minus strand of DMYZ01000224.1, from coordinate 20,078 downwards.
AACAATTGTAATACTTTAGTAATCACGCTGCATATCAGCAATCTTTTGCTGTAGCTTTTTGACCTGCTCTTCTTGTAAAACTCGCTTGTATTCAATAGGCACTACCTGAATGAATTCTTCTATATAGTGATTCCAGTTATCTAGCATGGTTCTTGCAAGTTTGGATCCTGTATAAAGATAGTGTTGGCGAATAAGTTCGTGTAATTCCTTGCGGTAGCTTGTTTCCTCTACTAAGTTTATTTCTACCATATCCATATTACAGAAGTAGTCGAAGTTATGCTTTTTATCCCATATATAGGCAACACCACCACTCATGCCGGCAGCAAAGTTACGTCCTGTTTCTCCGAGGACAACAACCCGACCTCCTGTCATATACTCACAGCAATGATCACCTGCACCTTCTACTACAGCAATTGCTCCTGAATTTCTTACAGCAAAACGTTCTCCAACTTGGCCGTTGATATATAGCTCGCCACTTGTAGCCCCATAAAGTCCCGTGTTACCAGCAATGATATTATTCTCTGCACTGAAATTTGAACGGATAGGAGGCTGTATGGATATTCTACCCCCGCTTAGACCTTTGGCGAAGTAGTCGTTACATTCGCCTTCAAGTTTGAAGTTGGTACCTTTTGTTAAGAATGCGCCGAAACTTTGGCCAGCAGATCCCTTGAATTTTACGTTAATAGTATCTTCAGGTAATCCATTTTCACCATATTTGGAAGCAATCATCCCGCTTAACATTGTACCTACCGCACGGTTCGTATTGCGAATGGCAAAGTCTAGGTTGACTTCTTCTTTATCTTTAAGAGCTTTTTGGGCACCGGAGATGAGCTGATGATCGAGAGTATCTTTAAGTTCATGATCTTGAATTTTAGAACAATAAAGAGTATCATTGCTTGGCTCACGGTAGATTAGACGGCTGAAATCAAGTGAATCCCATTTAGGGTTACCTGTCTTTTTTGCTTGAATTAATTCGGTGTGTCCAATGATATCGTCTAATTTGGTATAGCCCATTTCCGCGAGATATTCTCTAACTTCTTGAGCAAGATATGTGAAAAAGTTGATCACGTATTTGTAATTACCACGGAAGTGAGCTCTTAATTTTTCATCCTGAGTGGCAACACCCATTGGACATGTGTTTTGACTACATTTGCGCATCATAACACATCCCAAGGTGATTAATGGTGCTGTGCCAAATCCATATTCCTCTGCGCCAAGTAAAGCCATCATGATAACATCACGACCGGTTTTTAATTGACCGTCAACTTGAAGACGGACTAGAGAGCGAAGACCATTCTTGACTAGAGTCTGTTGAGCGTCTGCAATACCAATTTCAGGAGAAATACCGGCAAAGCGCATGCTGGATGCTGGAGATGCACCTGTACCCCCTTCTGCGCCAGAGATGACGATAAGGTCAGCCTTAGCTTTGACAACACCGGCAGCAATAGTTCCTACCCCGCTTTCAGCAACTAATTTTACACTGATAGCGGCTTTAGGGTTTACATTCTTTAAATCGAAAATAAGCTGTTTCAGATCTTCAATAGAGTAGATGTCATGATGTGGAGGTGGTGATATCAGGCTGATGCCAGGTATGGAATGACGAGTCTTAGCAATGATTTCATTAACTTTGAAACCTGGCAGTTGTCCTCCTTCTCCAGGTTTAGCACCTTGTGCTACTTTAATCTGAATTTCTTCAGCATTGACAAGGTATTCTGTAGTTACTCCGAAACGGCCGGATGCAACTTGCTTTGTCTTGCTATTAAGGCTTATACCTTCGTAGGATTCTTTAAAACGAGTACTATCTTCACCACCTTCTCCCGTATTAGATCGAGCTCCTAATTTATTCATGGCAAGAGCTAATGCTTCATGTGCTTCTTTAGAAAGGGCACCGAAGCTCATGGCACCTGTAACAAAATGCTTAACAATAGATTCTACAGGTTCTACCTTATCTATAGGAATAGGGTTGCGCTTGATGTCGAAGAAATCACGAATGAAGATTGGCTGGTCTTTTTCATCAGCTAATTTTGTGTATTTTTTAAAAAGATCATAATTGCCTGTTCGTGTGGCTAGTTGTAGGGTAGCGATCGTTTCAGGATTCCAGGCATGTTTAATACCGTCTTTGCGATAATGAAATTGCCCAAGATTTGGTAGAAATTCTATATTTGTTTTTTTATCAAAAGCTTTGTCATGGAATGTGATAGCATCTTTCGCAATTGTTTTTAAACCAATACCACCGATAGTGGAATATTCTGTTCCAAAATAGGTTTGTAAAAGATTCTCAGATAGTCCAATACTTTCGAAAATCTGAGCTCCACGGTAGCTGCGAATGGTACTTATTCCCATTTTTGCCATAATCTTTAGTAGCCCCTTCTTTATAGCTTTGATATAGTTGGCTTCGGCTGTAGCATAGTTTTCCTGAATTTTCCCTTTTTTAACAAGATCGTCAAGAATAGCATAAGTCATATAAGGGCAGAGAGCTGATACACCATAGCCTAGTAATAAAGCAGCATGCATTACTTCACGAATTTCACCACTTTCTACAATTAGTGCAGTCTGTACTCGTTTGCCTACATTGATAAGATAGTGATGTACGGCACTAGTTGCTAATAGGGAAGGAATTGCAACATGTTCTTCATCTACGTCACGGTCACTAAGAATAATGTAATTGTAACCATCATCTACACTCTTTTCTGCTTGGTGACAAAGGTTATCCAAAGCTTCACGGAGCCCTTTATCTCCTTTACTGCGTTCGAATACTATAGGTAATTTAATAGTGTTGAACCCTTTATAGCGAATATTACAGAGTATATCAAGTTGCGAATTTGTCAAAATAGGATGTTGCAAACGAACCATTTTACAATTTGATTCATCAGGATTCAAAATGCCGGAGCCGACACGCCCAATGTATTCTGTAAGGCTCATTACAGAGCTTTCTCGAATAGAGTCTATAGCAGGGTTCGTTACTTGGGCAAATTGCTGGCGGAAGTAATTGAAGAATATCTGAGGTTTGTTAGAGAGTACAGCCAAAGGGGTGTCATTGCCCATGGATGCTGTTGGTTCCTGACCTTTAATAGCCATAGGAATGATAGTATCCTGAATATCTTCTTCTCCGAATCCAAATTCAATTTCTTTGCGGGTAAGATTTTCAATACTGTTGGAAACTTTTCTGCCAGAGCGAATATTTTCCAACTGAATACGGTTAGTATTCAGCCATTGGTGATACGGATGTTCTTTGGCGAGCCGTTCCTTAATTTCGCCATCATAATAGATTTTTCCTTCTTCTGTATCTATTAATAGAATTTTACCAGGTTGCAGACGTCCTTTTTCTGCGATTTCACTAGGATCAAAATCCATAACACCAACTTCACTGGCTACAACCATAGTATCATTCTTGGTGATTGTATACCGGGCTGGACGAAGACCATTTCGGTCGAGCATTCCTCCTGCATATCTCCCGTCACTGAACATTAGTGCAGCTGGTCCATCCCAAGGTTCCATCAGAATAGAATAATATTCATAAAATGCTTTCAGATTTTCAGAGATAGGATTCTTGTCATTGAAACTTTCTGGAACCATAACAGACATTGCATGTGGTAAGGTGAGACCACTCATTATAAGAAATTCGAAAGCATTATCGAAACTGGCAGAGTCGCTCATTCCTGGTTGTATGATAGGAGAGATTTCTTTGATGTCTCCTAATGCTTCAGACGAAAGAACGCTTTCACGAGCTTTCATCCAACTGCGGTTACCACGTATAGTGTTAATTTCACCATTGTGAGCAACTAAACGAAAAGGTTGTGCTAAACTCCATGTGGGAAAGGTGTTGGTGCTAAACCTACTGTGTACCAAAGCTAATCCACTGGTGAAGTAATTGTTAGTCAGGTCTGGATAATATTGACGGAGCTGAAGGCTAGAGAGCATCCCCTTATAAACAATTGTCTTGCTTGAGAGAGAGCAAATATAAAAATCTTTATCATCTACTCGCTTTTCTATCTTTTTTCGAATGATATATAAAGAACGTTCAAAATTGACAACTTCATTATCGGTTACTCCTGTAATAAAAACTTGTTTAATGTCAGGTTCTGATGATTTTGCGGCTTCACCCAAGCAAGCTGGATTTGTTGGTACGTTGCGAAGATGCATTAATGAAAATCCTTCACGTTCAATCTCTTCAATCATAATGGAGAGAATGTTTTGCTGTTTTTTTTCATTCTTAGGTAAAAAGATTAAACCTGTGCCATACTTTCCCTTTTCTGGGACAGGAATACCTTGAAGAAGAATAAATTCGTGAGGAATTTGCAGAAGGATTCCAGCACCATCACCGGTTTTGCCATCAGCGCCTTCAGCACCTCTATGGCGGAGGTTTTCAAGTACTTTTAATGCATTGTCGATAAGATCGTGGCTTTTGTTGCCGTGGATATTGACTACCATGCCGACTCCGCACGCATCGTGTTCATTGCTGGTATTATACAATCCATTTCCCATGTTTTGTTGCATTTGATTCATAATTTTTGTAATTTCCCTATCAGTCTGTGTGCAAAAATACAAAAATAGTTTCAAATCATTACAAAAATATTAGAAAAAAATATTATTTTTTTTATTTAAAGGGTCTTGTTGTGTTAGATTAAAAGTAATTCATAAGAATGCTTATAAAAAACTTACAGACTGTAAGTGAAATTCTTCTTTTCTCTTACAGCCTGTAATTCTTATTTAATTTATGAATATTCAAAATGAATGTTTATTATATGTTATTTATTCATTTTTCATAAGCAAAATATTATTGTATGTGTTCTGGATTCATTACATGTATCCCAGCCATCTTAAAATATCGTTCAAATTAGCCACTATTAGTAGTAAGAATAGTACAGTAATGCCTGCATATTCTGCACGTATCATAAAGGTCTCGCTTGGTTTGCGCCGGGTAACCATTTCGTAGAGTAGAAATAATACATGTCCTCCATCAAGTGCAGGAATAGGAAGTATATTCATGAAAGCTAAAATGATGCTTAAGAAAGCTGTCATCTTCCAAAACATGTACCAATCCCAATGCGGAGGGAATAGGCTGCCTATAGCTCCAAAACCTCCTAAGCTCTTTGCCCCATCAGCTGTGAATACATAGCGCATGTCGCTTACATAGCCCTTTAAGACATTCCAACCATATCTGATACCTGCAGGAAAACTTTTTAAGAAACTATAGCTGACATGTGTAATTTTATACATTTCTTGATAATTTTTCTGGAAGACTCCCATTTTTAGATCTGGAGTCAATGTCAGATTGAGGGTGTCAAGTTTGTTTGCTCCAGCCTGAGCATAAATAAGACTTATGTTTCGGACTTTCATGCTGTCCTGATGGGTTTTTGCACTTTCCAGTTCATCATCAAGGCGGCCAACTTGCTCGTCGAATTCATTCCATGAATCAATATGTCTATTGTTAATAGCAATGATCTTGTCACCGGCCTTAATACCAGCTTTCATAGCAGGAGAGCCAGTGTCAAGGCTATCAATGACAGCAGGAACAAATGGTCTGACAAAGACTGGAGACGTTTTCAGCATGCTCAAAAGGTTGATGCTGCCTGGGAGACTGATACTCAATTTTTTCCCATTACGGATAACGTCAGCACGGTGAGCTTCAGAAAGATCACGATAGACATCAACGTTAAAATCTTTAAAAGGTCGTATATCTGTACCTACAAGAATATCGTGATCTTTAAAACCATAAGATTTGGCTTCTTTATTGAACTTCATACCCATGTTCATATTTTTAACCTGAACATAGCTTTCTCCCCAGTAGAACATAATCATTGAGTAGATGAAAAGCGCTAGTAAAAAGTTAACCGTGACACCGCCTATCATAATAAGGAGCCGTTGCCAAGCTGGTTTGCTTCTGAATTCCCATGGTTGGGCAGGTTTGTGCATTTGATTTGTGTCGAAACTTTCATCTATCATACCTGATATTTTACAATATCCACCAAGTGGAAGCCAACCGATACCATAAGTAGTTTCACTGTGCTTTGGTTTGAATTCAAATAAGTGAAACCATGGATCGAAAAAAAGATAAAACTTCTCAACACGGACTCCAAAGAGTTTAGAAAAGAAAAAGTGTCCTCCCTCGTGGAGTAGTACCAATAAAGAGATTGACAACATAAATTGCAGCAATCTGATCAAAAATGTATCCATATTTTATTTCTTGATAATTTCATTAGCAATCCTGCGTGTTTCTGCATCTGTTTGCATATAAACATCAAGATCGGGGTTTTTATTAAATGTAATTTTGCTCATGCATTCTTCAATGACATCCGCAATTTGCAGGAAACTGCATTCATCACGACGGAAAGCTATATTGGCTATTTCGTTGGCTGCATTGACAATACATGGCATATTCCCACCTTTTTTAATAGCTTCAAAAGATAGAGCAAGACATTTGAATTTTTTTATATCTGGCTTGAAAAACTCGAGTTTTTGTTGTTTGAACAAGTCAAGACGATCACTATTCAGATGCAATCGTTTTGGATAGGAGAAAGCATACTGGATTGGCAGGCGCATATCTGGGATACCAAGTTGGGCTTTTACAGCTCCATCGATGTATTGTACCGCACTGTGTACTATACTTTGAGGATGTATTAGTACTTGAATTTTTTCTGCTGGAATACCGAAAAGCCATTTAGCTTCAATTACTTCGAATCCTTTATTCATTAAGGTAGCAGAGTCAATTGTGATTTTTGCACCCATATTCCATGTCGGATGCTTGAGAGCGTCAGCTGCTGTGACGTATTTTAATTGTTCATGGGTATATTGCCGGAAGGGTCCTCCCGAACAGGTAAGTAGAATTTTTTCTATTTCATTATTCTCTTCGCCTACTATACATTGAAATATGGCAGAATGCTCACTGTCTACAGGCAAGAGTGGTACGTGATATTGCTCAATGAGATTACAGATGAGTTCACCAGCTACAACAAGAGTCTCCTTGTTAGCAAGGCAGATTTTCTTGTGAGCTTTTATTGCATTAATTGTTGGGACGAGTCCAGCAAATCCCACCATAGCTGCCAATACTATATCAATAGGACCAGATTCTACAATCTGCTCCAGAGCTTCTTTCCCAGCAAAGATTTTAATGTCAGGACAGTCACAGAGTCTTTCCTGGAGTTCTTTATACCTGTCTTCGTTAGCGATGACTACAGCAGCGGGGTTAAACTCGTGAGCTTGTTCTACTAGTTTATCGACACTATTATTTGCTGTCAAGCAATAGACCTCATATAACTCTGAATGTTGCCGGATGACATCTAAAGCTTGAGTACCGATACTTCCGGTACTTCCAAGTATACATATTTGCTGTTTTTTCATTTTTCTAAGTCTAATAAACCTTCTGGGAGTTTTATGATGATTTTACGGTTCTTTATGTCAACCTTATTAATAAGGTTTTCAGAAGCCGGAATTAAAGCATCTTTACCTTTTTCAGTTTTTATATCAAAAAGGGTATTGATGGTAGAGTCATCAACGGATTGGATTGTACCAACGAGATGTTTTTTAGTATCATAAAGTTGGTATCCAATAATTTCATCCCAGGAAACATATTCTTTTTCACTGTCAGAAAGATTTCTTGGGAAATATACTTCACTGCCGGTAAGTTCTTTGGCTTGTTTTTGTGAGTCTATATCCTCCAGTTTTACAAATGCATTCTCATTACTATGAATTTGGTATTCTTCAATAAAGAAAGGGACAAGGATGCCATCTTTTTTTAATAGAAGATAATCAGCATCTACGCGATCGAATACATCGTCATCAAACAGAAATGTTATTTCCCCATTTATGCCATGAGGCTTGCCCATGAGACCTATCTTATAAACATCTTTCTCTTTTATCATTTGTTGATACGTGTGATTTTTGCACCGAGTTGGTTTAGACGAAGTTCTATATCCTGATAACCTCGATCTATTTGTGCAATATTTGCAATTGTACTAGTGCCGTCGGCACTCATTGCAGCGATAAGTAAAGCGATGCCGGCACGAATATCAGGACTAGTCATTTTGCCAGCACGCAGTGTCTTATGGCGATCGTGTCCAACAACAACGGCACGATGTGGGTCACAGAGAATAATTTGTGCACCCATATCTATAAGTTTATCTACAAAGAATAAACGGCTTTCAAACATTTTCTGATGAATCAATACTGTGCCGCAGGCCTGTGTGGCAACAACAAGGAGAACGGATAGTAAGTCAGGAGTTAATCCAGGCCATGGAGCATCTGATAAAGTCATAATAGTTCCATCAATAAAAGAATCTATTATATAATGTCTTTGTTGTGGAATGATGAGGTCATCGTCCTCTTCAATGATTTTGACTCCCAAACAGCGGAAAGCGTTAGGTATGAGACCTAGATTTTTGATAGATACATTTTTTATTCGAATATTTTCCCCAACCATAGCTCCCATACCGATAAATGATCCAACCTCAATCATGTCTGGAAGAATGGTGTGTTCTGCTCCGTGTAGTTCATTCGTGCCAATAATTGTTATTAGGTTGCTGCCGATACCACTGATGCTGGCACCCATAGTGTTTAGAATATGGCAGAGTTGTTGAATATAGGGTTCACAGGCTGCGTTATATATAGTCGTAGTCCCTTCAGCCATTACGGCAGCCATTATAATATTGGCAGTCCCAGTTACAGATGCTTCATCGAGGAGCATGTAGCATCCTTTAAGTTTTTTAGCTTTAATCTGGTAAACATCTCGTTCCTCATCATGAATGAATTTTGCACCAAGGCTACTGAATCCTTGAAAGTGAGTGTCCAGACGTCGCCGGCCGATTTTATCTCCACCAGGTTTAGCTATTGTCGCTTTTCCAAAGCGTCCTAGAATTGGTCCAATCATTAAAACGCTACCACGAAGTTTTGCACATTTTTGTACAAATTCTGTACTTTCCAGATAATCTAAATTAAGTTCATTACTTTGGAATGTATAGTCATTTCGTGAATGTCTGGTTACTTTGACGCCTATATCCTGAAGTAATTTGATTAAATTGTTGACATCAAGAATATCAGGGACATTCTGTATATGTACAGGCTCAGTGGTAAGGAGTGTAGCACAAATCACTTCTAATGCTTCATTTTTTGCTCCTTGGGGAGTGATGGTCCCTTTCAGCGAATGACCTCCTTCAATAATAAAAGATTCCATAGATCTTATTTTTTCTTCTTTTTCCCACCAGTCATCTCGTGATCATTGATTTTGTCAAAAGAGAAATGATCCAGATCTAATTGTACTTTTCCATCTGTATAGCGAGCCAAATCATCGGCAACCTTTTGGTCATCGCTTGTGCCATGACTCCACTGAACCAAATTTCGTTTCATTTGGTTAGCAGTTATTCTGACTAACTCTTCACGCTCTTCGCCTGGCTTTTCTGTTTTCAGCTTATCGAAAAGTTCAAAAATCATAGAGCCATAGTGGCGTACAGGGATTTTTTTCATCGGATATTCCATAGGTTCAGGTTTCGTAGCAATTTTAGTAGCCTGATTTACATCATAAGGATAATCGATATCAAGCTGGAATTTACTCATAATAGCGAGGTGATCCCATAGTTTTTGCTTATAATTTTCATCGTTGTAACTGTCCTTAGGAAACATTCTTTCCATAATCTCAACGATCGTGTTGGCACATTTCTGACGTTCATCTCTATCTTTAAGCTTCAGACAATAGTCCACCATGTCTTGGACCTCTCTTCCATATTCCGGCAAGATGAGTCTTTCGCGCTGAGTATTATAGTCTAATCCTTCAATGTTCATTTTCTCTATAATATTTTTATGTTTATAAGAGTTTCTTTGGCTTCTTTGCTACGAAATCTTTCAAATAGAAAGGAACAAAGTAAGCTACATCCTCAAATTTTTCTTCGGCAATGCATTTCTCTGCGAGAGGGAACATGTTTTTTGCTAAAGGCTCTATATTTTTGATAAGCTGGGCATTTGGATGGTTTATAACTTCCATGCATTTTGCTGCACCGTTACCAAAGAAGTATACTGGTTTCTGGTCAAGATATTCTTTGTAAGTATCTTTGGTTACATCATCTGCTTGAATAGTACGGACTTCTTTAAGAGATCGACTAAATACCTGGGCATAGACCTCCATTCTCCGGGCATCAAGCATAGGAACAAGGTAAGCGTCTTCTTCTTTGATTTTTTCCTGAAGAAGGACTGGCACAGCGAGGAGCTTCAGGGTAGGAATTCCTATCAGTTTAACCCCTCTTCCATAACAGATACCTTTGGCCATAGATGCACCGATACGAAGACCGGTGTAAGATCCCGGACCGCAACTTACCGCAACCGCATCCAATGGTATGGCATGATTGTCAATAAATGATAAAGCTTCATCAACGAATACTCCCAGTTTGACAGCATGGTTAGGCCCACTGTGATCCTCTTTGTTGAAGATACATTCGCCGTCATTACTGATGGCAACAGAGCATACATCTGTGCTCGTTTCAATATTTAATATACACGACATAAACAAATATATTCTTAAATAAGGTGCAAATTTACGCTTTTTCTCGCATTTTTTTGTACTTTTGCAGAAATTTAACGTGAAAGTAATTATGATACAGTCAATGACAGGTTATGGCAAGGCAGTCGTAACTTACAATGAAAAGAAGATTAATGTTGAGATTAAATCATTAAACAGCAAGTCGCTGGATCTCTCAACTCGTATCGCTCCTATATATCGAGAAAAAGAGATGGTCATTCGCCAAAACATAGCGAAAGAACTGAAGCGAGGTAAGGTTGACTTTTCTATTTGGATAGAAAAGGATGCAAATACAGATGCGTCTACAATAAATGCTAAAATTGTAGAAAATTATTACCATCAAATTAAGGATATATCTGTCCATTCTGGTATTCCAGAACCGAATGATTGGTTTTCCACATTACTTCGATTCCCAGATGTTGCTGCAAAGTCGGATATGGAAGAATTATCTGATGAAGAATGGAATAAAGCTTGTGAGGCGATAGATCAGGCTATTAATAATCTTATTAGCTTCCGCAAACAGGAGGGGACAGCACTTCAGAAAAAGTTTGATGAAAAAATTGATAATATAGAAAAACTTCTTGCGAGTATTGAACCTTATGAGGAGTCTCGTGTTCCAAAAATTAAGGCTAAACTTATAGATGATTTGAAACAGATTCCAGAGGTGGACTATGATAAAAATCGTTTGGAGCAAGAACTCATCTATTATATTGAAAAACTTGATATCAGTGAAGAGAAACAACGCCTAACGAATCACTTGAAGTACTTCCGTGAAACGATGGAAGAAAATCAGCCAGTAGGGAAAAAATTGGGATTTATCGCTCAGGAAATGGGTCGTGAAATCAACACTACAGGTTCAAAAAGTAATCAGGCAGAGATGCAGAATATAGTAGTCAAGATGAAAGATGAACTAGAGCAGATTAAAGAGCAAGTTTTAAATGCACTCTAATTATAGAAATGGAACAAAGCGAAGGTAATAATAATCAAGAAAATTCTGTTGTACATAGGCATAGAGGAAAACTTATTATTTTTTCGGCACCTTCTGGTTCTGGGAAAAGTACTATTGTACAATATTTAATGAGTAAACATCCAGAGTTTCATCTAACTTTCTCCATTAGTTGTACAAGCCGGGCCCCAAGAGGAACAGAAAAAAATGGAGTAGAATACTATTTTCTTTCAGAGGATGAATTTCGTGAGAAAATTACAAATCAAGAATTTTTAGAATATGAAGAGGTTTATCCTGGTCGATTTTATGGTACATTAAAGTCACAAGTAGAAAACCAGATAACTCAGGGACAGAATGTTATTTTTGATGTTGATGTCAAGGGTGGATGTAATCTTAAGCGCTTTTACGGTGACGAAGCTTTAGGCGTTTTTGTCCAACCGCCTTCGATTACGGAATTGCGTAAAAGGCTTGTCGGCCGTGCAACTGATGCACCCGATGTCATTGAGCAGCGCCTTTCTAAGGCTGCTTATGAGATGACGTTCGCCTCTCATTTTGATCATATTGTGGTCAATGATGATCTTTACAAGGCTGAGCGGGAAACTTATGGGATAGTCAAAGCTTTCCTGCAGAAATAATAGACGAAACGTGAATAAAAAAAGAATTGGATTCTTTGGTGGGAGTTTCAACCCTATCCATGTCGGTCATGTCTTGTTGGCGAAAGCTCTTCTTCGGGCAGTAAAACTCGATGAGGTGTGGTTTGTTGTGTCTCCGTTAAATCCGTTCAAGTATCATTCCACTAGTCTGTTAGAGGATAGCAAAAGGCTGGAAATGGTGAAGATTGTTTTGGAGGGTGAAAAAAAATTCAAAGTCAGTGATGTTGAGTTTAATCTCCCTAAACCATCTTATACTATTAATACCTTACATTATCTTAGCAAGACATACCTTGACGATGATTTTATTTTATTGATAGGTGCTGACAATTGGGTGGCATTCGACAGATGGAATGGACATGAGCAGATCCTTCATGATTATGAAATTGCTATTTATCCTCGAAAAGATATTTATATAGATGTTACTCAGCTGCCGCAGAATGTGTGTTTAGTTGATACTCCTTTGCTTAACATTAGTAGTACAGAGATACGAAAAAAGCTTAAAAGTGAACAGTCTATTCGTGGACTGATTCCAGATTCAATCTATGATAAAGTTATAAAGTATTATAAAGAATGAGGTTTAGTTCATGAAAATAATGAGTGTTTTCCGGAAGTTCTTACAGAAGTTTTTTATTCCTGTGCAATTGAATGGCATGTTTTTTGCATTCATGTATATCCTTGGTGTCTTATGTGCATGGGTAACTACGTCATCTGGTGATGAATTGTATAAGAATCTTTATACGGAGCTTTTTGTTGATGTATATGTAATCTGTGTCATTTTGGCTTTGATGCCAAGACGGGTTCGTTTTTGGATCCGCCAACTATTATACATTATTTTATATGCTACAGCGTTAGCTGATGTTTATTGTTATGTGAATTTTGATTCTACGTTGAATCCTTCTATGCTTTTGCTGGTGGGAGAAACTAATGGTCGTGAGGCCGAAGAATTTATATCTTCACTGGTGTCACCTTCGCTTATCTTCAGCAATGTGGGATGGATTTTTCTCTTATTGTTGTTTCAAATTTCACTTGCTTTGTTTCCCAAAATTATGAAGCGAATGAATTCTTCGATTCAAGATAAATGGTTGCTGTTGTCGTGTCAGTGGAAAGCAATTTCTGGAAAGATTGTTCCTTATGCCGGATTATTATGTCTGACTTTTTTGATATGGGGAATTGTTGCTGGAGCACATAACAAAGTAGCAACCTATAAATTGATGAGTGGCAGAACTATAGGCGATGTAGAACACACCTTGACAGAGAATGATCATGCAGAATTATATACTCCTATAAGTCGGTTAATTTTCAGTCTTTATGCTAACTCTTTGGCTTCTCAGCAGATTGATCAGCTTATTGCAGCTACGAATAAGATTCATGTAGATAGTTGTAGTTACACTTCGCCCACGATTGTTTTGATTATTGGTGAGAGCTATGGCAAGCATCATTCTCATATGTATGGATATTTTAAAGAGACAACGCCAAGACAGGAAAAATTGGAGAAATCAGGACAATTAGTCAAGTTTAATGATGTGATTACTTGTTGGAATTTGACAAGTTTTGTTTTTAAAAATGTATTTTCGCTTCATGTGATAGGACAAAAAGGAGAGTGGTGTGATTATCCTTTGTTTCCAGAGCTTTTCCGAAAATCTGGTTATCGTGTATCCTTCTTAACCAATCAGTTTTTACCTCGAGCAAAGCAGGCCGTCTACGATTTCAGTGGTGGATTCTTTTTGAATAATCCAATTTTGAGCAAGGCTCAGTTTGATCTTCGCAATACCCAGCTCCATCAGTATGACGATGGATTGCTGGATGATTATGATCATTTCTTGTCGAGTGGGAAAATCCAGTTGGCTAAGAATAATGAGGATAAAAAACATAACAATCTAATCATTTTTCATCTTATTGGTCAACATGTCACCTATAAGGATCGTTATCCTCAAGGCCGTGAGCATTTTTGGGCATCCAGTTATGAGAAGGAGCGGCCAAACCTTAATGATCATCAGCGTAAAGTGTTGAGTCAATATGATAATGCTGTTTATTATAATGATTCTATTGTAGATCAAATCGTAAATCGTTTTAAGAACAAGAATGCTATAGTTATCTATATGCCAGATCATGGAGAGGAATGTTATGAGGAGAATAGGGGCTTTATTTGCCGTAACCATTCTTCTAAAATTGATTATCCTCTGGCTAAGTATGAATTTGAAATACCATTTTGGATTTACTGTTCATCAAAGTATATTCACTCTCATCCCGAGATATATAAAGAGGTTATAGAGGCCAAGAATCGTAAGTTTATGACAGATGCTTTACCTCATATGCTTCTTTATCTGGCAGGAATACATACCAAGGATTATCATGATGAGTTTAATTTGTTAAGTCCTAAGTATAAAGAAAATCGGTTGAGAATTATGAAGAATTCTGCTGATTATGATAAACTGCGCGATGCAGCGCTTAAAGAGAAGAAAAAAAGATGAATAAGGAATTGTTGACAAGAAATGAGTGTAATGCTTTGCGTGGATTAGCCATTATCGGCATTTTCTTGCATAATTACTGTCATTGGCTTAACCCTATTGTCAAGGAAAATGAATATCAGTATTTCCAGCATAATGTAGACTGGTTAACGCAGGTTATGATTAGTCCTAATCTTAATTTTTTTGTTCATTTGATTTCTTTTTTTGGTCATTATGGGGTGCCTGTCTTCTTGTTTTTAAGTGCATACGGGCTAGTCAGAAAGTATGAAAATCAGGATTATATAGGTAAGCATCATGTTTCTGTGTATGGCTTTGTTCGTTATCATTTTCTAAAGCTTTTCAAGATGATGATCGTCGGTTTTGTGATATTTTTAGTGATAGATCAAATAACCCCTGGGTCTTTTCACTATGATTTTCTGGACGTGATCGCCCAATTAGGATTGTTTAATAATTTTATACCTCATCCTGATTTGCATATTTGGCCTGGACCTTATTGGTTTTTCGGTCTGATGCTTCAATTATATATTATCTATCGTTTGCTGTTGTATCGTCGGAGCTGGAAGTGGATTGTTGGTGCCATGTTGGTTTGTTGGTTAGCTCAAATTTTTTGTAATCCAGAAGGCGAACCTTTAAATTATATTCGTTACAGTTCGATAGGTGGAATGTTGCCATTTGGGTTAGGACTACTGTATGCTCGTTATGGCAAGACTTTGACTACTCAGCAAAATAGCATTATGGCTGTAATATCGGCATTGCTTATAGTAGCAGGAAGTTACAACTATCAGGCTTGGTTCTTTGTTCCGGCTTTTGTCTGCACTTTTTGTGTAGGCTTTATTAAATCTGTTACAGCTTTGGCAGACCATTCTTCTTTTTGTAACCGTCTGTTTAACGGATTAGTATGGATGGGAAATGTGAGCGCAGCACTTTTCATTTGTCATCCGATTACTCGTAAAATATTTATTCCTATCAGTTGTAAGGGTGATATTTATACTGGTTTGTTAATATATGTCATTGTAAGTGTTTGTCTCGCATGGGTGTTCCATAAATTTTTCCAGAAATTACCACGTATTAAAATGAAGTAACTATGATGAAGATAAAAGATATAGAATTAGCTAATATAAGCAAATATCGTGCAGAGTTAATGGGAGTAGCTATGCTTTTCATTATTCTCTTTCATGTGAGCCTTCCTCGATGGGATGCCTTCTATGGTCTTCGACGTATGGGAAATGTTGGCGTGGATATGTTTTTGTTTCTCAGTGGAATTGGACTATGGTTCTCTTGGATGAAGGTACCGTCTTATAAGCATTTTTATATTCGTCGTTTCCTGCGTATTTATCCAGCTTGGTTTATTATAGCCTGTTTGTATTATATTCCTCGTTTTCATGGTGCTAGTCTGGGGAACTGGATCGACCTGATAGGCGAAATTACTATAAACTGGGATTTCTGGTTGCGTGGTGAACTCTCGTTCTGGTATATTCCAGCTATTATGATTCTTTATATTTTTGCCCCTTTTTATATGCAACTTATTAAGGCGCACCCCGTATATCGTTGGCTTCCGATTATTATGATTATGTGGTGTATTCTTGTACAATATGTCACACCAATCCATTTTGCATTGGGCCATTTGGAAATATTCTGGAGTCGTGTACCTATATTTTTCATTGGCATCAATATGGGTGAAATGGTAAGACAAAAAAGGACAATGGATGGTACTTCAATATGGATGATTTTGTTGATGTTTGTGATGACTTTGGCATCGAGTATTTTTCTGGAACAAAATCTTCACGGACAGTTTCCTCTGTATATAGAACGAATGCTCTATATACCGTTGACCATTACTTCTATTCTTTTGCTCAACCGGATGTTCCGTTGCTTACCGTCATGGGTTAATAATAGTTTTGCTTTTGTAGGTGCTCTCAGTCTAGAATGTTATTTGATTCATCTTCATTTTGTCTTGTTATATCTGCCTGGGACATGGGGCTATTGGCCAACAGCTTTGGTTTGTATAATAATAACTTTGCCTATGGCCTGGGCCCTTGCTAAAATTTTGATGTGGATTACTTCTAAAATACAAAGTTTATGCGAGATATAGGAAAATCACAGTCAGATATCTTAGATATGAGTTTTACAAAGGCTCTTATTAAGTTGATTCGTCCCAAACAATGGATGAAGAACTTTTTCGTTTTTGGTCCTGCTTTCTTTGGTGGTATTTTCTTTCAATATGATGCTATTCTGGCTGGCCTTATCACGTTCTTTGCATATAGTTTCGCGGCATCTTCCATTTATTGTTTTAATGATATTCATGATGTAGAGGATGACCGCCGCCATCCTATTAAGTGCCATCGCCCTGTAGCTTCAGGCAAGGTCTCAGTATCTCAAGCTTATCGTTTAATGATACTCATGTTTGTTTTGTCTCTGGTGTGTATTGGCTTGTTACCCGTTCTTATAGTATCTGATGGAGATGTAACAGGCAGGATGTTTCGTTTGGGCGGAGTTATTGTTTTTTACTGGTTGCTTAATCTTTTTTATTGTGTCAAACTTAAGCAGTATGCCATTATTGATGTATGTGTAGTGGCTCTTGGATTTGTGCTCCGTTTGCTGGCAGGTGGTTTTGCTACAGATACGGTTTTGAGTAAATGGATTGTTCTCATGACATTTTTGATTACCCTTTTTATGAGTTTTGCAAAGCGTCGTGACGATGTTGTCCGGATGGAAACTACTGGTGAGGCTCCACGAAAGAATACGATTCGCTATAATCTTACATTCATCAATCAAGCCATAACCATTACAGCTTCGGTAACTTTGGTTTGCTATATTATGTATACGGTAAGTCCGGAAGTGATTAATAATTTTCATTCTGATTATCTTTATCTCACTAGTTTTTTTGTATTGGTAGGATTATTGCGTTATATTCAATTGACCGTAGTTGATAAAGTGAGTGGTGATCCGACGAAGATTATTCTTCGAGACCGTTTTACTCAGTTGATAATCATAGCCTGGTTTTTGTCCTTTTTATTGATAATTTATATATTCTGATTTATGTCGGCAAAGGAAAAAATATATCTTTTTGATTTTGACGGTACGCTCACTACTAGAGATACGTTCCTCGAATTTATCAAGTATAGCAAAGGTACCTTTCTTCTCATTTTGTCTTTTTTGCTGTTTAGCCCTTTGTTAATTCTAATGAAATTACATCTTTATAATAATGGAAAAGCAAAGCAGAAGCTTTTTTCTTTTTATTATAAGGGAGAAACTTTAGAAAATTTCAATGAGATTTGCCGTGGCTTTGCTCATACTCGAGCTGGGCTTTTCCGTTCATCAGCCAGAGATTATATATCTGGTGTTGTTGCTTCGGGTGCTCAAGTGTTTATTGTCAGCGCAAGCGTTAATAATTGGGTTATGCCTTTTTTTTATCCTGATGGATATGATAATTCGAATGCATCTTCTATAAAAATAGTCGGCACGGAGCTGGAAATTGAAAAAGGAAAACTTACAGGACGATTCCAGACTCTGAATTGTTATGGAACAGAGAAAGTGCGGAGAGTAGAGGCTTTGCTGAGTTGTCCTCGTTGTAACTATGATATAGAAGCTTTCGGCGATAGTCGTGGTGATAAAGAAATGTTGGAATATGCAGATCAAGGACATTATAAACCATTTAGATAATCGCAAAAAAGAAAAGTTGGGCCAGATTGTCCGCTTCGTTTTTGTCGGAGGTATTGCCACACTGATACAGTATGGTACCTATCTGCTGATGTTGAATTGGATGAATGTTGGCATAGCGAACACTATAGGATATGTCGTCAGTTTTCTTTTTAATTTCTATGGCAGTACTCATTTTACTTTTAAAGTTAAGGCAAATGCCAAACGAGGAATAGGTTTTGCACTAAGCCATGTTATTAATTATCTCATGCAGATGGGGACCTTGACTTTTTTTGTATGGCTTGGTATTCCGCATAAACTTGCCCCTATTCCGATGTTCTGTATTTGTATTCCAACCAACTTTATTTTAGTGAGATTCTTTTTGACAGGGAGAGGTGAAAAATAGATTTTATTTACTGCTTTCAGATGTCAATACTTTATTATTAAGCAAGTTGTATCATCGATGTTGTATGCTTGATAATCACTGATATTACCTTATGCGTTAAAGTGAAAGTTTGTAGTTGAGGACTCTTTATTCTCGATTTCTTTTTTGATGAGGATAATTTAATGCAATTTTTCTTTTTTTTTAGTGGCTATTCATAAGATTTTCGTAACTTTGCAGTCTCAATATATAATGTACATAATATATGGCTGGAAAGAAACAAATAAAGACTGCGTTGATCTCAGTCTTTCACAAGGACGGTTTGGAAGATTTGCTTGCCAAACTCCACCAGGAAGGTGTGAAATTCTTGAGTACCGGTGGCACCCAGAAGTTTATAGAATCTCTTGGTTATGATTGCCAGAAAGTAGAAGAGGTGACTACTTATCCTTCAATACTTGGCGGTCGTGTCAAGACTCTTCATCCAAAGATATTCGGAGGAATACTTGCCCGTCGTGATAATGAAGGTGATAGGGAACAGATGAAAGAGTATGATATTCCTTCTATAGACCTTGTTATTGTTGATCTTTATCCATTTGAGCAGACCGTAGCCAGTGGCGCTTCGGAACAAGATATTATTGAGAAAATAGATATTGGTGGAATTTCTTTGATTCGTGCAGGAGCCAAAAACTTTAAAGATGTCGTTATCATACCAAGTAAGTCGGAATATAGCGTTTTCCTTGATATCCTTAACAAGAATGGGGCTTATACCGATATTGAAGATCGTAAGATGTTTGCAGAGCGCGCTTTTGGCGTAAGCAGTCTTTATGATACCGCCATTCATGCATGGTTAGCTAAATAAGTAAATTTTAAAATAGAAAAAAAGAAATGGGATTTTTTTCATTTGTTCAAGAAATAGCAATGGATTTGGGAACAGCCAATACAATTATTGTCAGTGATGATAAGATTGTGGTGGATGAACCATCTGTAGTTGCTCTTGACCGCCGTACAGACAAAATGATTGCTGTAGGAGCCAAGGCTAAAATGATGTACGAGAAGACTCACGATAATATTCGTACTATTCGCCCTCTTCGTGATGGTGTGATTGCTGATTTTACGGCCTGTGAGCAGATGATGCGTGGGCTGATAAAAATGGTTCATACCGGTAGCCGCCTGTTTTCTCCGTCCCTGCGTATGGTCATTGGTGTTCCTTCTGGAAGTACAGAGGTTGAACTTCGTGCAGTCCGTGATTCTGCGGAACATGCTGATGGCCGTGATGTATATTTGATTTTTGAACCTATGGCAGCCGCTATTGGTATAGGCATAGATGTTGAAGCACCGGAAGGCAATATGATTGTTGATATTGGTGGTGGCAGTACAGAGATTGCTGTTATTTCTTTAGGAGGAATAGTTTCCAATAATTCTATTCGTACAGCCGGTGATGATTTGACTGCGGATATTCAGGAGTATATGAGTCGTCAGCATAATG
>DMYZ01000053.1:715-3060 GCA_003483565.1 Prevotella sp. | reverse complement strand
TATCCTGCAAAGCTGTGGCAAAGCCGTCTACGACTCCATTCACAGCCAGTGTCGTCGGCAACATCGTTGACAAATTATAAGTGCCCGACCAACTTTGGTCAAAGACATATCCCAACTCTGAATCATCAGCAGAAGTATATGAAGCTGACTTAAGCAGATAACCACGATAATCCACACGGACAGAGTCCGTATAAAGCGGACATCCTGAGCCTATACCGTGTTTGAGTACATGGACAATAATATTGTCAGTATTATCATTCCTGACAGCTGACGAAAATGACCAGGTATGGATAATCCTCCAATTAGCCGAATCACCTGCAGTAATACTGTCCTTTGCCTGCTGATACTTATTCGCAAAGAAAGTGTCATTGTTGTTCTTCCAGTCCGGATACTCTTCTGTACTGTCGTCACCTGTACTGCATGCCACTGTAAACACAGACATCAACAACAATAAAAAGATGTTAAAGGTCTTTGATTTCATTTCCTAGTTTCTTTAATATAGAAGTAATGCTTACTCTGTCTTCGATAATACTCCGCAGACGATCAATATCCACTCTCTCCTGTTCCATAGTATCGCGGAAACGGAGCGTTACCTTATGATCCTCAGGTGTATCGTGATCAACGGTAATGCAGAATGGTGTACCAATAGCATCCTGGCGGCGATAACGCTTGCCAATTGAATCCTTCGGATCACCATAATGTGTATTAAAATGGAATTTCAGATCATCGACAATCTGATGTGCCAGTTCTGGAAGACCATCTTTTTTGTCTAGAGGGAACACAGCACACTTAATAGGAGCAAGTGCTTCTGGCAACTTCAAGACGACACGGCTATCGCCATTTTCCAGTTGCTCCTCTGTATAAGCATGGCACATGATAGAAAGGAACATACGGTCAACACCAATAGAGGTCTCAACATCGTACGGAGTATAACTCTCATTCTTCTCCGGATCAAAATACTTGATCTGCCGACCTGAGAATTTCTCATGCTGACTCAAATCAAAGTTGGTACGGGAGTGAATACCTTCAACTTCCTTGAAGCCGAAAGGCATTTTGAATTCAATATCTGTAGCCGCATTAGCATAATGAGCAAGTTTCTCATGATCATGGAAACGATAATTATCAGCTCCCATTCCCAAAGTTTCATGCCAGGCAAGACGGGCTTTCTTCCAATATTCAAACCATTTCATTTCTGTACCCGGCTGGCAGAAGAACTGCATCTCCATCTGCTCAAACTCACGCATACGGAACACAAACTGACGGGCAACGATTTCATTACGAAAGGCCTTACCGATTTGAGCAATACCAAAAGGCAGCTTCATACGGCCGGTCTTCTGAACATTAAGATAATTAACGAAAATACCCTGTGCGGTCTCCGGACGGAGATATATCTTGTTAGTAGCCTCGGCTGTAGAACCAACTTCTGTAGAGAACATCAAATTGAACTGGCGCACATCCGTCCAGTTCTTTGTACCGGAGATAGGATCAACGATGCCTTCGTCAAGGATAATCTGCTTCAATCCTTCCAGATCCGGTCCCTGCATGGCTTCAGTATAACGGGCATGGAGATCATCCCTTTTCTTTTGGTTTTCGAGTACACGAGGATTTGTCTCGCGGAATTTAGGCTCATCAAAACTATCACCGAAGCGCTTCCTGGCCTTTTTTATCTCCTTGTCAATTTTCTCTTCATATTTGGCAATCTGATCCTCTATAAGGTTATCTGCACGATAACGCTTTTTCGAATCCCGGTTGTCTATCAACGGGTCATTAAAAGCATCAACGTGGCCAGAAGCCTTCCAAACAGTAGGATGCATAAAAATACTAGCATCGAGGCCCACAATATTTTCGTGAAGCAATACCATGCTCTTCCACCAATACTCCTTGATATTATTCTTGAGCTCTACACCGTTCTGACCATAGTCATAGACCGCTGCAAGACCATCATAAATTTCTGAACTAGGAAAGACAAAGCCATATTCCTTACAATGACTTACGATCTTCTTGAATACATCATCTTGTGCCATGATTCTTCTTTAATCTTTTTACATTAATTGTGCAAAGATACATTTTTTATATGAAATTCCTTCCTTTAGCACGTTAAAATAGAGTAAAAATATATATCAAATCAACCAATGTCATATTTTCCCGATTGAAAAGTCAACCCAATATTAAGATTATTATTTAAATTCTTTTTCCCTGAATATCCGGCATTTAACAGGGAAAACAAATTCAACGATGTTTTTTTGTCATTTTACTTTTTTTTCCGTACCTTTGAACACAAAATTATTTTTCATGGACGACGATAAAAAGAATAACGATAAGAATATTGAAGACGAAGAGCTGAA
>DMYZ01000053.1:0-602 GCA_003483565.1 Prevotella sp. | reverse complement strand
AAGAATTGGTTTCTTGATTATGCCTCCTATGTTATCCTCGAACGAGCCGTACCGCATCTTGAGGATGGCCTGAAACCGGTACAGCGTCGTATTCTCCACTCTATGAAGCGAATGGATGACGGAAGGTACAACAAAGTAGCCAATATCGTTGGTCATACCATGCAGTTCCACCCTCATGGTGATGCCAGCATCGGAGACGCCCTGGTACAACTAGGACAAAAGGATCTTCTTATAGACACACAGGGCAACTGGGGGAACATCCTCACCGGAGACCGTGCAGCCGCTCCTCGATATATTGAAGCCCGACTTTCCAAATTTGCCCTTGAAACGGTTTTCAATCCAAAGACAACAGAATGGCAGCTTTCTTATGACGGGCGTAACAAGGAACCTATTACCCTTCCTGTCAAGTTTCCGTTGCTTCTGGCACAAGGTGCAGAAGGCATTGCCGTAGGACTTTCGTCCAAAGTACTGCCTCACAATTTCAATGAGCTCTGCGATGCTGCTATACATAATCTCAAGGGCGAAGAGTTTCACCTTTATCCTGATTTCCCTACAGGAGGATCTATTGACATCAGCAAATACAATGACGGACAGCGAGGAGG
>DMYZ01000062.1:2965-3476 GCA_003483565.1 Prevotella sp. | reverse complement strand
TGATAATAGTATCAACTGCAATCGCAGTCTTACCAGTTTGACGGTCACCAATGATAAGTTCACGCTGACCACGACCGATAGGAATCATTGAGTCAACAGCCTTCAGACCAGTCTGCAAAGGTTCCTTTACCGGCTGGCGGAAAATCACTCCAGGAGCTTTGCGGTCTAGTGGCATCTCAAAAGATTCAGCCAAATCGATGTCGCCCTTGCCATCAATAGCCATTCCTAAAGGATTGACTACACGTCCGAGGAAGTTATCATTGACACGAATAGAAGCAATACGATGAGTACGCTTAACGCTTTGTCCTTCCTTTATACCAGACGTAGGGCCAAGAAGCACACAACCAATATTGTCCTCCTCCAAATTCATGACAATAGCCATAGTGCCATTTTCAAACTCCAAAAGCTCAGAAGCCTCTACGTTGCGCAGACCGTAAACACGGGCTACACCATCGGCAACAGTAAGAACAGTACCGACTTCGTCGAACTGCTCACCATTGTTGACTTCCTG
>DMYZ01000062.1:0-2775 GCA_003483565.1 Prevotella sp. | reverse complement strand
AAAATAAACCCTCCGATAAGAGAAGGGTCAACCTCGGTATTAAACTCTACTAGGCCTTGAGTTTTACACTCGACCATCTGCTTCATCTTATGTTCGGTTTCAGCCGAAACAGCTGCAGCAGTGATCAATTTGCCACGGGTGATATTTTTCTGTTTCCTGTAAAGAGTGATATACGAACTAGCCATGAATTGCAAGGCATTTTCCCTATCCTCTTTTAAAACAAGAGCAAAAAACTTCTTGGAAAGTTCTGAAGGATAAGTTCCGGCAGCAGTTTCCAAGAGACTTTGTTTCTTGCTTTTTCCAAGCATAGGATTATTTATCGTAAATCTCAGTTCAGGCACATTGACATAGCTGTCAGCAAGAGTTAACATCTCCCGATAAACTTGATCTTCGAGCTTAGCTTGCGTGGCACCCTTAAGGAATGCACGGGCATAACGAACTGATATTACACCTAAATCCATAAACTATATTTTAATTATTCTTTACATCAACAGAAACTTCATCCAGCAATTTATTGATGAGTTCCATCTGCTTAGCATCAGTAGAAAGATCTTTCTTCAGGACCTTACCGGCAACCTGAACAGAAAGTTCAGCTACCTGTGCACGTATCTCGCGAATAGCATTCTGCTTTTCGGCTTCAATCTGTGCCTTGGCATCGCTGAGGAGTCTAGAACCCTCTTCACGAGCCTTATCCTGAGCTTTTTCTACGATGGCATCACGTGTATCTGCAGCGTCCTTTAATATCTGAGCCTGCTTCTCACGTGCTTCCTGCAGAATGGATTCACCCTCTTTTTGAATATTAGCAAGCTTTTCATTTGCCTCATGAGCTTTCTTCAGACTTCCATCAATGAAGTCTTTACGATCATTCACCATCTTGACAATAACAGGGAAGCCCCATTTCCACAAGATAACGAAAACTATCAGAAAGACAAGAGTCATCCAAAATAGCAAGCCACTATCAGGAAGTAATAAATCCATATATACTGGTTAAAGTTTAAAAATTAAACAAGATGTATATTCCCATTGGGAATATCTCTATTACATGACAATAGCCAAGATCGCAATAATAACGGCGAAGAAAGCAACACCCTCAACCAAAGCGGCTGCAATAATCATGTTAGAACGAAGATCGCTCATCTTTTCCGGCTGACGAGCCATGGCATCCATAGCCTGACCACCAATACGACCAATACCAATGCCTGCACCAATTGCGGCAAGACCTGCACCAATTGCGGCACCCATTTTTGCAACTTCTGCTGCTAATAATAATGATAACATAATTCTAATTTTTTATTTGTTCGATTTTTATTTTCTTTAATAAGGCTGTATCATGCCGATCCTGTAAGACCAGCTAATAATTATGCCCTTTCTGACTCAGGATGAATATGAGCCAAAGAGATGAACAGTGCACTCAAAGCTGTAAAAACTAAAGCTTGAATGTAGCTAACCAATATTTCCAGTAACATCATGAAACAACTCATGGCAACACTGACAATTGTCATACCTGATCCTGCCATATTGTTAACTAAAGCACTTTCACTAATATTAAACATAATGAAAATGATAGCAGCAAAAGACAGTGCTATAGCATGACCAGCCATCATGTTAGCGAAAAGTCGAATCATCAAAGCCAATGGTTTTGTAAAGATTCCAAACAATTCAATGAACGGCATAAACGGGACTGGTACCTTCAACCACGTTGGTACTTCTGGCCAGAAAATATCCTTCCAATAAGCCTTAGTACCAGTGAGATTGGTTATGATGAAAGTTGTTATACCTAAAAAGAATGTACACGCAATGTTACCTGTCAAATTACCACCACCCGGTGGAAATGGAACAATGCCCATAATATTAGCAGTAAAAATGAAGAAAAAGCATGTGAGCAACCATGGAGCATATTTTGGAGCCTCATCACCCATTATACCTTTTATCAACTCATTGTAAACCGACAGAATAAACATATGCATCAACCCGACGAATCCCTTTGGAGCAGGATCATCAGGCTTATGCTTCTTGCACCAGCGAGCTGGGATAAGAATACAAAGCAGAAGAATGATAGAATCAATAAACAAAACACATACCGTTTTCGTTATACTAATATCCAAAGGACGTACCTCTCTTCCGCCAATCTTTTCTACAATTTTATTAGGATAAACTTTTGAATCACCATTTTTAATATAAAGGTTATAAGGACCCTTACGGTCACCATTAGCATCCTTTATCTCAGAGAACTGAGAACTAGAGAATACATGCCAACCAGTAGAACTCTTAACAATGACAGGAAGATTGATAACAACCTGCTTGTCACCGACCTTTGTAAGGTGCCATTCATAAGAATCTTTGATATGTCCCCACAAAATATTCTTCACATCTATAGTCCGCTTTGCAGACATCTGCAAAGGAGTTGCCAACAAAACGACCAGCAGCAAGAAGAACAATTGTTTGATATATTTCATATTCTTATTTAATTAATTTATTTTTTTCCAAACGAGCGAAGTAGATGCAATCGAAAACAAGCATCACTATATAAAAGACCGCAAAGATCAACATAAAGGTAAGAACGACCTCTTTATTACCACGTAGCAAAAGCCCGGCTACTAATATGACAAGTGCACCTGTAAATAACCTCACAACCATAGCTGCAAGATAAAATCTAGAAAGCGCAGAAGGCGAATGCCTTGCCACAGATTTCCACGATTCTCCATAGGCTATACTTATAATAAGAGAGTATACAACAGATACGACTAAAGCATCCATCCCCTTGACATTTTGCAA
>DMYZ01000074.1:448-2662 GCA_003483565.1 Prevotella sp. | reverse complement strand
TTATAAGGAATTCCTTGTAAAACTCTTTATTTATATTAGTGCTATCATTAGCCATATCTTCATATAGGAAATTGAATAAATTAAAATCACCTTTTGTTCTAAAAAAGAAATGATCTAATTTTATTTGTTTTTGTGATTCCTTCGAAATATCATGATCATCAAACCATGTGAGATAACTTATACTATCATTATTCATAATTGACACTTTGTATAAGTACAATGTTGTATCATTTGACATCATATATTTTGTTTTCTTACATGTTGTCAATATTTGTCCATTTGTTATATCACATATAAATATGAATACAAAGAACAAGGTCAATCGGAGATTAGAATGCGGCATATTCAAAAATTTTTAATTGTTTCCATTTTTGATTTTATAATCAAGGCTTTTAATACCAAATTTGTATCTACTTGATGATTAGAATGATGAGAAGCTGCTTCATGATTATACTTTGTTCTAAAATACATTAAAGCATGTCCATTTGCTTCATGACTATAGGCTTCTGACCTGCCTTTTAACGACAAACTTGAATTTATATAAACCTGAACATTACTGTTTAGAGAATTTTGTGGTCCGATTTTATCCGGAAAAAGAGTTTTACCCATAGATCCTGTTTCTCCTGTTGATAAGTCTTCAAAATTATGTGCAGGATCCGGATTAGACTCAATGCTAATATCTTCCATTGGATATGGATTAGGTAAAGATGTGAATTCTTCATTATGTTGATATGCAGTACCAATTTCCCATGGGAAACTCTTTCCTAAATGTACTTCAACGGTCATTGGATCATTTACAAGCTCTTTTAGGCTTTTCGTATTATAATCATCCCCATTATAATTATTTATAACATTTTTGTCTATAAACCCTTGGTCATCAAAAACGACAAAAGATCTGGTCTCTTGAGGCAGCGTCCCTAAAATCATATTGTATTCATCTTGCCCATTCGGCTTTACTTTTCTTCCATCCGGATCAGTATATCTTATCGGATTATCCGAACAGTAAGCATAAGGACTGACATCAGGATATTTTTCTGCCAATGGATCCATGGTGGTGAACCTCGCTAAAGCTGGATCATAACTTCGGGCCTGATAATCATAGCTTTCATTCCCTGGTTCTGATTGTGAAGTTTCATGATCTACATTATTTCGTTCCATTGACTTTACATTTCCTTCTTTATCATAACGATAAGGTGCACCAAATAGTATGTATAACCTTGATCATCATTATAAATCGTTGTTTTATGACCATCTTCTAAGGACGAGACATAACCTTTATAACAGATGCCGGCTTTCTTCTTGTAACTGTCATTATTATATCTGTTCCATTACACATTATGCCTGCTATAAGGTTCTAGTACATAGATGTTTTACTTACGAGTCGCACTAATGAATGGTACAAAGTTTCTGGCCTATGAGGACGTATTTTCAGGAAAGGCTATATAACTGAATAGTTACGATTCAAAATAATTTTCTTGATACTCGCTATTCTTATTTGTAGGAAGAAGCATAAATATCAACAAGAGAATCATTCCAATCATGGGAATAACAATAAGCCATACCCAAGCACCATTATGTCCGGAATCATGAAGTCTTCTTACACTAATAGCAATAAAATGCAAAAAAAACAATATATTAGGAATAATCCAAATTACACTTTCTATACCTTTAACATAGAATACAGTTTTATTGCCATCATAAACTGCTTGCCCAAAAAGATATAATAAAAAATATAAAATACCCATCAAAACAACCCATGCTATCATAAAAAGCCAAAAATACTTACGGATAGTACATGAATCATAATCAAATATACCTGTAAAAAAACGTTTGATCATTTTTTTCATATTGAACATCATATTAATTTATTATTATTATTACAGTCTGAAAAATACCACACACTATCCCAGATTTCATCAAAAGTCTGTAGCCCTCCCTAAAAATCGGACAGAATATAATTAGACTTTAAAAAGTTAATTATTATATTTGCAAAAAGCTCAGGGAAATGAAAAAAGTCAGACACAGTGAAACAGAAATGGTGAAGGCTGTCCAGTCTTTGGAAAAAGGAACATCGGCCGAAGAAGTGACACGTACCTATGGAATATCCAAAGGAACGTTATATAACTGGAAAAGCAAGTACAGCGGAATGGATGTGAGTCAGGTGAAAAGACTGAAAGAGTTGGAAGATGAAAATCGTCGCTTAAAGAAGATGTA
>DMYZ01000074.1:0-145 GCA_003483565.1 Prevotella sp. | reverse complement strand
CTGAGGTTATAGCTGCCATTCGCTCAGCAGCAGTCTATGGAGAGGGCTTTCAAAAGATATATATGCGCCTGCGCAAACAGGGCAAGCCCTGGAATCATAAAAAAGTATACAGAGTTTATAAGCTCATTCACTATGAGAAGCGAAG
>DMYZ01000294.1 GCA_003483565.1 Prevotella sp. | reverse complement strand
TGACATCTGAAGACTATCGGGTAACACAGATGAAATATGGTAAGGGGAAGGATAAAACCATCCTGCACTATAATGAACGCATTACAGTGTCAGGCATTCCCCTTGAAGCTTATGATTACGTGGTGAATGGCAAACCTGCATTGGATTGGGTGGTTGAACGTCAATGTGTCAAAACAGACAAAGCCAGTGGTATTGTGAATGATGCCAATGATTGGGCTATCGAGACCATGCACAACCCACGTTACCCATTGGAACTGTTTTTGCGGGTTATCACCATCAGCCTTGAAACCATGAAGATCGTGAGCGGGTTGCCTGCGCTGGATATTCTAGAAAGCTAAAGGAATAGCATTATGGAACGGACCGGAAAATTCTGGTGGCTAAATGACGATTCAACCAAAATTTCCGGAACATTCTCCTTTACCAAGAGAAAAGGGGTTTTGTTGTCATTGTATGGATTGTTGCCATTAGAAGGAGAGCAACATCCTTTTGATAGATTTAAACTCAAGAAGAGTAATCTACAAAATATATATGGAGAAAGTCATCCTCAATACGAGCACATATGCCTGATAAATCCTTTCCATTGGAATCAGAATTTCGACTTTTCTTGCACAGAAAATTCAACAGAAACATATAAAGCTTTTTCTTATGCCATATCAAAACAACCATTTGATATAGAAGGTAACGTCATATCCTCCATCTCGTGGCCTCTCAAAAATTTTGAGAAATGGCTTTATCTATTTTCCGGACAAGTAAAATATATAAGAAACGAGAAAGAAAGCATTCCAGAAGTTACCTTTGACCCCATGCCATTAAAAAAATGGGATATCAGTCTCGGTAATTTATATTTGAAAAGACATTGGAGTTGTCCAAATTCCATACCTTCGAGCTCAATTTTGATTGAGGAGCAGTATTATCTGACGCTTGATTTTTCTGAAAAAAAAGGCATTAATTACTGTATAGATCTCTCACGAAGAATATTCCGGTTCTTTTTAACATTTGTATCCAGTGATGTTTGTATATCAAATCCAGAAATAAAAACTGACAACAATCCCTGCATAAAATTAAATATAGATCAACAAAAAATAAAAGAAACTAAAAAGGATTTTGTGAAATTTGTAACCTTTTTTAAAGATATAGAATCGGAATTTGGAGAGCTTTTTCAGTCCTATATCAATTTATACGACACATATTTAAGTGGATTTTATTTATATCCTTCCTCTTTAATAAGGGGAATTTTCGTTGAACAGCAATTCAGTAACATTGTGTGTGGGCTTGAGGCGTTACACACTCATCGCTATGGAAAAAATCCTGACATTGATGAAGAGAAGCTTTCCCACATCAAGGATGAGTTGAGGAAAGTAACCTCTTTAAACAACAGAGAAAGACAGAAAATAATTGATTCCATAGAGTACAACATGAAGCCAAATCTAAAAAAACGCTTTTTAGATTTATTTCACGAGATATATGGCGATTACAATGAAGAAAAATTGAACGGTTTTCTTGATGATGTCATTAAATCCAGAAATACTATTATGCATTACGGTGGTCCACGAAGCACGGATGACCCATATAATGTCCAGAGAATTCAATTGTTGAGTTTAGCATTAACTCCAATATATGTATGTTCAGTTCTGCGGATAGTTGGAATCGAAAAAGAATTCATTAAAAATATTTTTCTTAAAAGTCCTGCACTATATGAAGGACGTTCCCTGTTAGAACAATATGGCGTATTAAAAAAATAGATCTTCCCAACTAAATGTCGAAGCCTCGTCATTCATGGCGAGGTAAGTCACGGAACAAGGATTCCAGAACATAAACCTTCATATTTGGCATCTGATAGTGTTCTGATTTCAGGCATATAAAGATAACCCTTCAGGAGTAGAACTTAATCTGCGGGCATCCTGAAGGGTTTGTTTTTTGTTTAAGCGACTGCTTTAGCTACCAGGTCCGGGTTTAGTCCAATGACCTTTACATAAGCTACAGCAAAATCAGGGGCCATTGCCCTTGCTTGCTCCCAATCTCTCAAGGTTCCTACTGGAACACGGAAACGGTTAGCAAATTCCAGTTGTGACAGGCCAAGGGCATTCCGTGTTTTGCGGATTAACCTTGCACGTAGTCCACGTTCCAAGCCTTCTTTTGAAACTGCCCGGTCTTCTGCATCAGCAGGATCAGTCATTAGCATAATGTTTTTCTTCACCTTTGTTACTCCTTCTAACAGAAATGAAACGGGGTAGGGCATCACGCCAAACGAAAACAGCGGTATAGATTTTGTCACCAACCAGACCGATGACCTTGTATCTTTCTTCTTCATCTTCAATTCGGATTGTTGGCAAAATTAGATGATTGTCGTCTTCAAAAATTTTGTCTCCGAAAGATAAAGAAAGCTTGTGTTTTTGTTGGTTAGCCTTGTCTTTTGCGGGGTCAAACCTGTTGTCCATAAGAAGGACTATACGGGATTTCCGTATGCCACGCAAAGATAAACTACGGGATACCCGTATATGAAATTTGATTATCTGTTTCCTGTGGCGTTAGCCAAATAAAAGAAATCATACAATAATACAATCGGACTAAGCCATTGTCTGGTAAGACAATGCACAATCAAGTTCACCATAAAATAAATTATTTAAGTCATCTGTATATTTTTATTGTCATTTTATTTTATTTAATTTATAATAAAAGCAAGTCAAATTATTTATTATAATTTTGATGACACTATTAAAGGAGGAAAATATATGAGCAATAATAAAATCATAGAAGAAGATGCTTATTATAATACAAAACAGGATTGGGAAATCTTAGTATCTGAAGGTCACTGTTATAAAAGTCAATTGAATGCTTTTTTTGAAAAACATAAAGGTAAGTTAGTTCTGAAATCTTATATTATTCTATTTGCAAGTATTTTTGCATTCGGTTGTTTAATTTCATCTTCAAACAAAATCAGTTCTTATTCTTTAAGCCTTGCGGGAGATCCCGAACATTATGTGTCCATACCTGGTGTAAAGGAAAAAGTATCTTATAAACTTGCAAGTGTTCCTGCGATCATTGGTTCCGCGCAATCCGGCATCACTGAAGATTCTTTGAAGAATATTCTTAATGCTGTGTCTGCTGACATCAAGCAATATGGCAACCAGTTTTCACAATGGACTAATGTAGCCAATCTTTCACCAGCACCGCACATTACTAAAGTTTCCAAGGCTTTGAACAATGAAAACAGGGCTAAAGTTGGCGAAGGTGAAGTTATTTTAAACACAGAAAACACACCAGGACTTCCTGATGTTGCTGTTTTAGCATGGGTTGATAGCCAATTATA
>DMYZ01000296.1 GCA_003483565.1 Prevotella sp. | reverse complement strand
GGGTGTTACTGTTGTATTTGAGCATAGCATTCAATTGGGAAATATAGATATGACTGGTGCGATCGATATTAAAGCTTGGCCAAAAACCTACTCCTATCTGCATACGTATGTTAAACTTCTTTTCAAAACAATTCTTTCTGGAGTTATAAAGCAATACTTCTGTGCCATTGAATGCAAAGATATGTCCCTGTTTATCTTCTTTTATTTTCTGAATGAATCGATTCTTGGTAAGAACGGGTATACGATCGAATTTATCCTCCTTGTTATAGACGCAGATGCCATTGACGGTTGCCACCCATAGACGATGTCTGGAATCACAAAAGATGTCTTCTATGTCATTATCGGGTAATCCCAGAGAGTTTGTTGTACAAAAGTATTGATGATATTGATGCCCGTCATAGCGATTGAGCCCACGGAAAGTACCTATCCAGATGTATCCACTAGAATCTTGAGCAATACATTGAATACGGCTGTTGGACAGATCTTTGGAAATAACGAGATTATTCTCAGCATCTTGATCTATCTTACAATTGTCATCTTTGGTATAACAGGAGACGCAAGACAAAAGTATGAATAGGATGATAAGTTGTTTTGTGATTTTTTCAGAAGGTGTCATGGTGATTATGTGATTTTTCATGTTGATAGCTGCAAATGTAATTGAAATTTCCTTGTTTTTGCTTAATTTTCCAACAAATTACCTCTATCATAATTTTTTTAAACGAATCCGACAACTTTTGAACGAATTGAATAATTGATTTTTTCTTTTGAACAAGTTGGAAAATTAAAAAATCAAATCAAAAAGTCTTTTTACATCTCTTACTTTATCTTTGCAGCAGCAATCTAAACTTAAAACCTTTTAAAAACATGGTAAATCTAAACAAGAAGAGGTTATTAACCTTAGCTCTATTATTATTCACTTTTGCATCGATGTTGATGGCACAAACCATGAAAATCACAGGTTCCGTAGTTGACCAGCATGGCGATCCACTTATAGGTGTAAGTGTAATCCAAAAGGGTACGTCTAAAGGAAGTGTAACTGACCTTGACGGCAAGTTTGTTATCGAGACGTTGCGAGGTGCAACCTTGGAATTTTCTTATATAGGATTCAACACTCAGGATGTGAAAGTCAACGGCGAAAGCATAAACATTCATATGAAAGAAAACTCTAAAGTTCTTAATGATGTTGTCGTAGTGGGTTATGGCATCCAGAAGAAAAGTTCTGTAACAGGTGCCATTTCCCAGGTTAAGGCAGGTGACCTTGAAAACCGTACTATTACTGATGCCAATGCAGCTCTACAAGGCAAGACATCGGGAGTGCAGGTCATCTCTACTACAGCAGCACCTGGTAGTACTCCTACCATAAGAATCCGAGGCTATTCTTCTAATGTAAGTTCTAACCCACTATATGTAGTAGATGGCGTGCGAACTACAGATATCAGCGGTATCGACCCTAATGATATCGCTTCTATGGAAATCCTGAAGGATGCTGCTTCTGCTGCCATCTATGGTTCTGAGGCTGGTAATGGTGTCATACTCATCACAACAAAAAAGGGTAAAGCGGGTGAAGGTAAAATATCATACGACTTCCAATATACAGATCAGTCTGTTGCTCATGTACCACAGGTAATGAATGCAGAGCAATACATTAATTATATGACAGAGGCTGGTACTTTTACGAAAAACTATCTGCTTAAGAACTGGGACGGTATAACCAATACAAATTGGTCTGACGTAGCTTTTGAGCACAGTCCGATGGTAAAACATAATCTCTCTTTTGCAGGTGGTTCCGATAAAGGAAACTACTACTTATCACTCTCTTACCTTAATAATAATGGTATCGTGACAGGTAACAACGATTACTACCATCGTCTTACTGCAACTATCAATGCCGAACATCGTTTTAAAGAATGGATAAAGGTAGGTACTACCAACCAGATCGAGAAATATGACACCCGCTCAGTAGCATCCAACAGTGAGTATGGTTCTGTAATGACTTCTGTCATGACTATGGATCCTTTGACCCCTGCTACCTATTCAGGCAATAATCTGCCTTACTTTATGGCTAATGCCATAGCAAACGGCAAGGCTCTGCTTACGGACAAGAATGGCAACTATTATGGTATATCACGTTTTTGCAGTGGTGAGGAATATAATCCACTTATTATGACCAACAATAATAACACCCGAACAAGCGGATTTGTTGTCAACGGTTCTATTTATGCAGATATTACCCCAATCAAAAATCTAACCTTTACTTCCCGCTTTGGTTATCGTCTTACAGGCTATCGCTATAGCAAGGCATCACTGCCATTTTATGCCAACGGCACACAAAGTAATGATTATGTAGGCCTGTCAAGTACCTCTTCTACTACTATCTACTATCAATGGGAAAACTTTGCTAATTATATGAAGAGTTTTCATGGTCATACTATTACAGCCATGCTCGGCACCTCCTATCAAGACCAGTCCTATAACTATACTACAGGTAATCTTACAGCTAATGGAGAGAATGCCGTAACCGAAAATAATCCTCTTTTCTATTACCTTAATTATGCTACAGCCTCTTCTGTGAAGGGTGTAGCAGGTGAAACAACCCGTACTGCCAAACTCTCTTATTTTG
>DMYZ01000218.1 GCA_003483565.1 Prevotella sp. | reverse complement strand
TATCAAATCGGAAAAGAATAGACGATACACCACGACGCTCATAATAAGCCTTAACTTGCTTAACAAACTTATCCAAACGGTCATTATACGTACTCAGAAAGTCTTCTTCATGTTCATTACCAACTCTGTTATCAGCTAACCAACAATAAGACTTCTTTATTCTAGAGAAAGTAGAGAGGGTCCTCAATTGTTCCGCTAAGCAGTCAAAATACTTATCAGTAAAGTTGCCCAACAAATTCTCATCAATGCTAATGGAATCATCTTCATCATTGAATAGTCCAGAAAACTCCAAATCCTCTTTACTATGAATATCTAGAACACGCAATAGACCAACAACTCCTGCATTGTAAACCAAATCTTTTGGATATTCTATCTTAATCAAATGCCTGCACCACCTTTGCTAAACCAAACCCAGACCCTGTTTCTTGGCCAATACCCGAATTCAGCATAAAGTTTACTAAATCCTTATTCCCTACAACAATAAACTCTCCGGAAATAGTTGGAATTTTGGTGCCATAGAGAGAATTCCAACGGGTTTGCTCATTTAGAGGAACGATGGCTAAATCATCTACATATTTGAGCAGATACTCGTATTCTTTCCCGGCACTCTTAATTTTATTTTCCAAAGAATCTTTGAATACCAAAGTGTTAAACTTTTCCAAATATTTCTTTTTACCTGTTTCATAGCTTTCAACTGCAAGAACAATATTGCTAACCGTGCGAATACGAATCTTGCTTGAAACTTTTTTCTCGTCTGATAACGACATCCGAGTTAAATTAAAGTCACGAGAAAACAGTCGAGAATTAAGTGAAAAATCATAATCGTGTAACGCTGAATAAAACAGAAAAGCATCCTTATCTTGCAAAAATCGAAAATTAATATGCAACTGGTTGCCTGCATCTGAAAATCCAGAGCCAATGAAAGACATACTCCAA
This sequence comes from Prevotella sp., assembly GCA_003483565.1. Lineage (GTDB taxonomy): Bacteria > Bacteroidota > Bacteroidia > Bacteroidales > Bacteroidaceae > Prevotella. The sequence goes on along the minus strand of DMYZ01000218.1, from coordinate 1,568 downwards.
CAATAGGTTTTCTGTAAGCTCCAAGAAAACAAACGTTCAAAGTCATTTAGCGAGTAATTCTTAACTGCATTTTTAATGATTGATAAAACCTCTGCGTGATAATCATAAGGAATCGTAACTGGCTCGTTTTCCTTAAATTTAATATCCATTTCTAGTTCCATTGCTTATCTCTTCCTTTCAACTTTATGTACCTATATTATCATGATTTCCTTGCTTTGTCAAGGGTCAATTTGTGTCCCTGAAACTGCCAATGCGAAGCCTGTAAGCCAGTAAATAAGAAAGTTGGTGGCAGGATTAAGGACAATAAAAATAGACCCAGAACCTACTCTCACAAGGGAATAAGTCTAGGTCTATTTAAAAATCCCGAAGGAATAAGGTATAGTGTTAAAAGCATCGTTCACTACAACAACAACGACGTATTTAAAAATCCCGAAGGAATAAGGTAGTGTGTATCTTAGCTTGCGGAGGATAATAGTCTTATCTTATTTATAAATCCCGAAGGAATAAGGTATGGTATTACAGAAGCAATCGAAATGGGTAAAATTTAAAAATCCATAAGGAATAAGGTATGGTATATTACCAAGTTGGTCTGTTTGAAGAGTTACCTAAATTATTTATTTACTAATCTATTCTCTTCCTTCGCTTGAATTAATTTATCAGCAAAACCTGACGGAGTTAGGTGTGAGCTATTAACTAAGTATTCGCCAACCCACTGTCTAAATTCCCCTTCATACTTTCTAATGAGTATATCAGCAGTGCTTGGACTTAGTCCACGTTTTATTAGACATGATTCAACTTCTGCTATGATACTTAATTTTTTAGTTGTCATTGGTTTGGATAACTGCTTCTTTTCCTTTTCCACATCCTCATCATACTTTTTAGCCATTTCAGCCATATCTTCCTTTGCCTTTGCTAAATCATCGTAATACTGCTTAGTCATTTCATCAATATCTTCTTGGCTAAGCAGTCCAAATATCCTCCGAAGTTCATCATCGCTTGGTATTGTGAATGCCATCGTCGTCTATTATCCCTATTTCCTTACCCATAGCAAACAATTCGTCTAGGGAAAATAATTCTAAAAATTCCTCAGGACTGACGACTGTCATAAGCTCCTTTACATTATCTTGTTTCATAGATTATGCCCTCATTTCTATGACGCTAGAACCCTCTCTACCCATTTGATAATAAAATCTTTGGGTAATTTTGAAAGAATTTCGTTAAATCTTCTTTCAGCTTCTTCGTCACTGCACGAGTATTTAGCCATGATATTTTACCCAAAAAACCCAATATAAGCCACTCTAGCATCTCGTGTGCCCTTGCCAGAATTAATGTTGTCTGCAACGGAGCGAACGTAGTTCCTGAATTCTTCTCGGCTATAATGATACTGTTCGTTGGTAACTAACTGGCTCTTGTCTTCCTTCACCATTTGCTTGGTTACTGAATCCTTATGAGACTGACTATAGTCAATTACACCATACATTTTGGTTCCAACTGTATTTGTCATATTTTTTACTTCTTTCTTTTTTTTTGACTGTCATAACCATAACACATATTTTTTATGTTGTCAA
>DMYZ01000212.1 GCA_003483565.1 Prevotella sp. | reverse complement strand
TTGATCAGGGTGGATGTTTTGAGACTTCACACCCTACTACCCACACCGATCCGGTATACACGGTAGAGGGGATTGTACACTATGCTGTTGCCAATATTCCTGGTGCTGTAGCCTATACCTCAACCCCTGCATTGGATAATGCGACACTTCCTTATGTGCTGGCTCTTGCTGAAAAAGGATGGAAGAAGGCTTGTGCCGAGGATGCATCATTGTATGAAGGGATCAATGTAGTTGAAGGAAAAGTTACCTTCAAACCTGTTGCCGATTTGTACAAACTCCCCTACTCACCTGCTAAGGTATAAAAAGGACCTTCGGGAACCTTACAGTTCCGAAACAACTATAAACGATTGGGATACCACAGATTAATGTTGTGGTATCCCATTTTTTGCAAGTAGAAATACCATTAATACGTCCATACAGATATATCATAATGATTTTTTAAGTATAAGTAAAGAATCACAATGCTTATTATTACACAATAAATTCATCTTTTTGAATTATTTATTCTCTATATTACATTTTTTTGTTATTTTATTTGTTTATTAAGGTGAAATAACATATCTTCGCAGTCTAAGCGCATAAAAGATAATAATTAAGAGAACATATATGAGAAAAAGACTGATTATGGTTCTAACAGGGATACTGTCATGTATAGGAACGACGTTGGCCCAAAACACGGTCTCAGGTTTGGTTATCTCTCAAGAAGACAATCTACCAGTTGTCGGGGCTACAGTGACTATAGAAGGTACGCATTCAGGTACAACGACCAATTCAGAAGGACATTTCACCTTATCAGTACCTTCTTTGACAGTAGTTTTAAAGATCAGCTGTCTGGGTATGAATACAGAGACTATTCCAATTGAAGGACGATCAAATATAAAAATCCGATTATTTTCTCAAAACAAGACCTTAGACGATGTTGTTGTCGTAGCCTATGGAACGACAAGAAAAAGCAGTTATACTGGCGCCGCTTCTTTCGTAAAGTCTGATGCCATCAAAGATGTGCCCGTCACATCTTTTGAAAATGCCCTGACAGGAAAAGTTGCCGGACTTCAAGTAACAAACGCTTCCGGGCAATTAGGAGGAACTCCTTCACTACGAATCAGAGGCATCGGGTCAATGAATGCTTCAAATGACCCACTATATGTAATTGACGGTGTTCCTGTCGTATCAGGAAATGTAGGTCAGATGAGCAGTGAACTGTATGCTACCAATAATATTATGAATTCATTGAATCCTGAAGATATAGAAAGTATCTCCGTTTTGAAAGATGCCGCAGCATCCGCCCTTTATGGTTCAAGAGCCGCAAACGGAGTAATACTCATCACAACTAAAAAGGGAAAATATGGAAAGCCCAAAGTAAATCTGAAGATGACATACGGTTTTTCCCCATCCTGGGCGACAAAGAATTATGAGCCGGCAAGCGTACAGTCCCAAGTGGATATGATGTATCAAGTATATTACGATGCCAATTATGACGCAAAGAAGAAAGATGCCGCCGAAATAGCAAGTACAACAGCTCTGAAATGGCTAAACGAATCATTTAACGAACATGGATATCAGTTGACGGCAGATGGTACAGGACGTTATCAGGACATCCATATCAGTGAATACGATCATTCCGGGCGTGGTGGAAAATATTACGATTGGGAAAAGGCTTATTTCCGCTCCGCTGCCTACCAGAATTATGATTTTTCGGTAAGTGGAGGAAACGGGATAACCCATTACTATTCTTCACTTTCCTATTCTGATCAGCAAGGCCGAAGTCGCACTAATGATTTTAAGCGAGTTTCCGGGAGGGTCAACCTAATGCAAAAAGCTGGAAAATTTCTTGATTTTACGACGAATGTCTCTTTTGCCAGAACGCGTCAAGTGGGCTTTAATGATACCCGTAATACTGCTACGAATTATTTTTATGAAGTGCACAATCTTTTATGGGGGATGTACTGGCCTACAGATTACAAAACGGGACTGCCCTATACTGACCGATACGAGAGTTATGCATACAACAATCTATATTATGACAAGTTATGGTCGAACAATACGACCAACACCCAAATATCCGCGATGGAAACAGCAGCCTTGCATCTTTCCCCCGGACTGGATGTGAAATCTATTCTATCGTATGAAACTACTGGAGTAAAAGGGCATTTATACTATAGTCCTAAACACTATCAAGGTACAAGCACAAATGGATCAGTCAGTGAGACGCGCACGACATACGATGATATCATTTCTTCAACGACAGCAAATTACAATAAATTTTTAGGCGATCATGAATTCAATGTAATGGCAGGTTTTGAAGCCGAAAAGGTTACAACCAATTACACCCGTTCAACGGGAACCAATTTAGCCAATAGCGACCTGCAAAGTATATCGATTGCAGGAGCATACGATGCTGACGGATACAAGTGGGGGCACTCTTTACTTTCTGTTTTGTCAAAAGCCGATTATAATTATAAACAAATCTATTATCTGTCAGCCTCTTATCGTCGTGACGGTTCTTCCCGACTGAGTAAAGATAACCGTTGGGGAAATTTCTGGTCAGTTTCAGGAGCATGGAATCTGACAAATGAAAGATTCATGAAGAACTTTGACCGGTTAAGCACATTAAAACTGCGCATGTCTTATGGTATTAATGGTACCCTGCCGACAAATGATTATGGTTACATGAGTCTGATGACTTTCAACAGCCGATATATGGGTGATCCAGGTTCACAACTCAGTTCATTAGCAAGTCCCAATTTATCATGGGAAACCAGCCATACTACAAATATTGGAATTGATTTCGGTTTACTCCGTCAGCGAATCCGGGGAACAATAGAATATTATACCCGCGATTCAAAAAATCTATTACAAGATGTACCGGTTTCTATGGTAACAGGCTTCAGTTCCATTTTAAAGAATGTCGGATTAATCAACAATCACGGCATAGAAGTTCAACTAGACGGAGATATAATCAGCAATAGAGACTGGTTATGGACTTTGTCTGTAAATGCTTCATTCTTGTCTTCCAAAGTCAAAAAGTTGTATGATGGTGAAGATATAATATGGAAAGATCCGACAGGTGATGACAACCGTGCACAATTTATTTATCGGGAAGGGCAATCGACACTTGCTTTTTATGGATATGAGTGGGCAGGAGTAGATAAGAGTAATGGAAACAGTGTATATTACGTGAATGACCCTTCTGATCCGAAGAAGGGAGATTTCCTGTATAAAGGCCGTGGTGCCACATACAAATACGAATCAGCCAACTATACCATTATTGGAAATGCCATACCCGCCGTATCAGGAGGATTCTGTTCTAACCTGAAGTTTAAAGGATTTGACTTCAACTTGAATTTTATTTATAAAATCGGAGGAAAATTATACGATGGAGCCTATAAAGATGTTGCTGATGACGGTTATTATTGGGCAAGAATCCGAGCTGCCAGCTATTATAAAAACATGTGGACGACAGATAATCCAAATGGCACTCAACCGCGTTTGCAAGGAACCGATCTGAGAGATGCTATACAGTACAGTTCCCGCCATATCTGCAGTGCTTCCTTCGTACGTCTGAAAAACCTCTCTTTGGGATATACTTTTCCGTCAGATTTGTTGAAACGAGCATTTATATCAAATGCACGTTTGTTTTTTACAGCATCCAATTTATGGACATGGGCTAAATATAAAGAAGCTGATCCTGAAGTGAACCAATATGGTACACGTGGGTGGGAGACTCCTATCTGCAAAACATTTACATTTGGAATTGACTTGACTTTTTAATATAATAGCGGAGGTTTTTTATGAAAGATATTAATGAAAGACAGTTGAGATTCCGTATACTACCGCTCTTTTTAATGATTATAAGTAGTATCGTATCTTCATGTCAAGGATTTCTTGATATGGAGCCAACCAACTCGAAAAGGGTTTTCGTATCAATCAACAGCGTCTCAGATGCCAAGACAGCTATGAACGGTGTATTGAGAGAAATGACTTCAGATTCCTACTACGGACGCAACTTTTTTATCTATGGAGATGCAAAAGGCGGAGATCTTACCATTTATGCCAACGGCAGGGGACTGGATGATTTATATACTTTCAATCACTCTGCTACGAGCAGCTCCTATGATGGATTCTGGTCCACTGGCTATAATTGTATCCTACAACTGAATAATATACTGACAAATATTGACCGGTTAAAAAAGACAGGGATCGAAGGGTTAGAACAGTTGGAAGGGGAATCTTATACATTGAGGGCCTTAGTATATTTTGATCTGGTGAGACTTTACGGCTTGCCTTACAATTATAAAAAGGATTCCTATGGCGTACCCAATGTCACCACCTTATTATCATCATCCGCTCAACCCATCCGCAATACAGTTGAAGAAAATTACAAACAGATTCTTTCTGATCTTGAACAAGGAGAAAAGTTGCTGGACACGGCAAAGGGCAAAACGAAGAATAATGGTTATATCAATTACTATGGAAATCTGGCAGAGCAAGCACGTGTAAAATTATATATGGAAGATTACGATGGAGCACTCGCTGCTGCCAAAGAAGTTATAGATGCCGGAGTTTATAAACTGTATACACCAGATGAATGGGTAGGATCGTGGAGCAAACAATTTGGTACAGAGTCCATTTTCGAACTGGGCATTTTCCCCAATGAGGCGGATCTTGGTAAATCTTCCTTAGGATATTATCTGATGCAGACCAAACATAACGGAATAAGCAATGCCATGGGATGGTTTCTGGCAAGTGATTATTTTTTGAACCGATTGGGGCAAGATTCCACTGACGTAAGATGGGGTGTAATGGGAATGGATGAATCAGAAAATCCCAAACGACTTGGGAGTTGCTATAAGTATATGGGAGGAAGCGTGGATATGCCTGGTGATGGAAAAAGTACAGCTACAGCCGTAAACATCAAAGTGATCCGTTTATCAGAAATATACCTGATTGCAGCGGAAGCCTCACTTCATTCTTCAACACCGGACAAAACTGCCGCAGCTAATTACTTGAATGCTATTCGCAAAAGGTCTCCCCATTTACCACAAGCCACTGCATCGACCATAACAGACGACATAATCATGGATGAACGTAGTAAAGAATTATTTGGAGAAGGACAGCGTTTCTTTGACATGATTAGAAAAAACAGGACTATTATTTTTAACGATGATTTTCAAGATGTTGCCGTGCATACTCGCGAGAAAAGTATCGACAGAAGTTTTTATAAGATTATACTTCCTATATCCCAAGATGAAATAAATGCTAATCCCACTATCGCCAAACAGCAAAACAAAGGGTACTGACCTTGTTAAAATTTTGTATTTATCAGTAATAGCAATCCCGTAGGGAAACTGATTTGTACATTTTTATCTTTATCCACTAAATCAAAA
>DMYZ01000029.1 GCA_003483565.1 Prevotella sp. | reverse complement strand
TATACACTCGTTGCATTGACATCAGGACTGTAGCCTGAATATGGAGTAATCGTGAACAGGTTATCAAGATCCAAGTATATACGAGCCGTCTTGAAGAATCCCAGAGCATTCTTTGGCAGATTATATCCTAATTGCAGAGTACGCAGACGCAGATAGGTTCCACTCTCCAGGAATCGTGTACTTTCTGTACGCATATTCTGATTAGGGTCATTCCATACCAGGCGGGGAGTCTTTGCATTATGATTATTTTCAGTCCAGTGATCAAGTACAGTCGAAAGGTAGTTTACACCGTTAGTCGTATTTTCCAGCTCCTGACGGGTAGCATTATAGATTTTATTTCCGGTTACTCCCTGCAGAGTAAAGCTCAAGTCAAAATTCTTATAAGATACGCTGCCGTTGAAAGAATAGGTAAAATCAGGGAAAGGACTGCCACTATATACACGGTCCTGGTCATTGATAGTACCATCACCGTTAACATCCTTAAACTTAATATCTCCGGGTTCTGCACTTGGCTGGATAAGAACTCCATTTTTAGAATATGCCTGAACCTCTGCAGTACTGTTAAAGTAACCGTCCGTAGGAATAAGCCAGAAGCCGCCGATAGGATATCCGGCAATGGTCTTGGTTGTCCATGTACCTCCATGAATCGTTCCTCCGGTAATATACTGAGTATCCGAGCCCATATTGATAACCTCATTTTTATTAAATGTTCCGATGAAATTAGCACTATAGCTCCAGTCCTTGCCGATCCGGTCATTCCAGCCAAGATTGAACTCAAGTCCCTTGTTGCGTATCTTCCCGGCATTACGTATTGGGTTGGAAGCAGAGCCTGTAGATAGCGGAATAGGTACTTCCAATAGAATATCACGTGTATTCTTAATATAATAATCTATCGTCAGGCTCAACCGGCTTTTCAATGCCATGAAGTCGATACCGAGGTTGGTCATGGCAGTAGTTTCCCACTTTACATCAGGATTGGCAAAATTCTTAGGGAAGGCACCGGTATATACCCCCCACCGTCTACGTTCGGATAATTGATACCGGAACTGACGATAGCCGAATACTGATAGTTGTTGATTTCCTGATTGCCAAGTTCTCCATATCCCACACGGAGTTTCAACTGGTCCATCCACTTTACATTGTCCTTTATGAATTTCTCTTCACCGATATTCCAGCCTGCAGACACTGACGGGAAATTTCCCCAATGATGGTCTTTACCAAATTTTGAGGAACCGTCTCTGCGGATCGTAGCAGAAATAAGATATCGGTCAGCGTAAGAATAGAAAACCCGTCCTAAAATAGAAGCCAAAGTAGAATGATAGCTGTTTCCACTTGAAGTCAGCCCACTTGTCGCTCCGTCAAGTTCCATAATCCCCGAAGGCAGATTCTGCCCGCTTCCAGAGAGATAACGGTATCTTGTATCCTGATAAGAAAAACCAGCTAATACAGAGATCTTGTGATTTCCAAAAGTCTTGTCATAAGTCAGCAGGTTTTCCAGCAATAGGTTGCGGGTACGGGTCTGTGTCTCTGTCGCTGTCGTGATGGTATTTTTATCTCCGCCGAAATCATAAAGTCCGGTATAGGTATTATTACGATAGAACTCAAAATCAGGAGTAAAATTAAGTTTATATTTAAGTCCTTTAATTGGTTCTATACTTACATAAATATTAGCAAAAGCCTTTACATTGTCCGTGCTGCGCCTCAGCAAACTTCTGTCAGCCATTCCCCGAGGGTTACGCAAATTGACGACATCACCATAAGATGCGCCATATCCGCCGACTTTACTGTTATCATACCGAGACAGCGTTGGAACAGACAGCAGAGTCTGGCCGACCATGCCACCGCGAATATCGCTCAACAAGGGCTGGTTCTGGTCATAGGTAAGGATGATATTCGTGCCCATATCAAAGATGCTCTTATGGTAATCGAGTTTGCTCTGCATGGTATAACGCTTGAAATTTGTTCCTTTCATCGTACCATCCTGATCCGTATAGCCGAAGCTGTTATAGTATTTGGAATATTTTCCACCACCCTGTACAGAGAGATTATAATTCTGTATGACAGCAGGCGAGAACATAATATTCTGCCAATCATTATCTTCTTTCTGATCCAGATTCTGTGCCATTTCCAGAGCCGGGAGGTTTGCGGCTGCACGGGATTCTGTAGTGACCCCTGCCCATTGAGAGGCATTCAGCAAGTTGAGATATTTGGCCGGAGAATTAACACCCATGCTGGCTGTCACATTAATATCAGGTACCCCTTCTGTATTGCTGCCACTCTTCGTTGTGATAATGACAACACCATTAGCCGCACGGGATCCGTAGATTGCTGATGAAGAAGCATCTTTCAGCACATCGATGCTCTGGATATCTGACGGATTGATCTGGTCGATACTCGACATATACATCCCGTCTACTATATATAGAGGTGCGGCATTATTAAGAGTACCAATGCCACGGACCATGATACGCGAACCAGAACCGGGATACCCGCCTTGTGATACAATATCGACACCGGCTATTCTGCCTTGCAAAGCCTGTCCGATGGTTGAATTACTGGTCGTATTGAGTTTAGTCGCATCTATATTGGCAACAGATCCGGTCAGGTCGGCTTTACGCTGGGTACCATAACCGATGACAACCAGCTCGTTCAGAGTTTTATTGTCTTCTTTCAGGGTAATGCCCCTTACCTGAGGACCGTTAACGGCGACCTGCTGTGAAAGAAAGCCGACATACGTGATTTCTATTATCGAGCCGACAGGGACATTTGTCAGAGTGTAGCGACCGTCCATATCGGTAACCGTACCGTTCGTAGTGCCTTTTACAAACACACTGGCTCCAATAACAGGATCTCCATTGACATCGGATATCACGCCTTTAACTTGCGGAATAGTTTTTACACTCTGCTGTACGGTCTGTACAGGCAACAGGAGAATTGGCAATCTTGCACTAGCTCCCAAAGGAACAGACAATGCGCATGCCATACATGGAATTAGTAATGAATTCTTGTTCATGTTTTTAGGTTTTACTTAATTGTTAGGTTTTAACTGATTATAAATTAGACATTAGGTTTATGTTTTTTCTGTGGGCAAATATAGATAGAATTATTATTTCTATACAGTCTAAAATGGACATAAAAGGAATAAAAAAAAGACAAAACAGCTGTTTTGTCTTTTTTATTGCAATTTAAAGTAAAAATTTCTGTTTATTGCTGTTCGCGATATTGCTTTGGTGTCATGCTAAACTTTTCGGAGAAACATCTTGCAAAATAAGAAGCATTACTATATCCTACCATGTACATTACCTCCGATATAGTGAATTGATGGTTTTCCAGCAACAAAGCAGCCTTCTTCATACGGAGCTCTTTAAGATAAGCTATCGGTGACATACCGGCCAGCTGCTTTACTTTACGATAAAGTGTTTTCTGTTCCATACCTACTTTTTTAGCCAACATACTGACATTAAAATCTTCACTCGACATATTGTCTTCTATCACTTGGGTAATCTCTTCCATAAGAACTTCATCAGCAGAAAGAATATGCCTGACAGGTACTGGCTCCGGTTTTTCAGTCTTTTCAATATTAATATTTTCGCCCATATCTTGCTGGAGTTCCTGAGGATATACAGACACTCCCGTCGGTTCTTCTTCATCTTTCAAGATATTATCACCGGTAAGAGGTAATTGGATAGTAAAGCATGCTCCTTGCATACTTTCTACGTTCAAAGAACCTCCATGCTGTTCTACAAATTTCCGGGCCAGATAAAGCCCTATGCCTATTCCCCCTTGATGCTTTATAGGGTTCTTGCCCTGAAAAAAGCGCAGGAAGATCATCTGCCGCTCTTCTTCAGGAACCCCCGGTCCGTTATCGCTGACAGATATGGTCAGCATATCGGCTCCCGTCGTCATCCTGACACTTATCTTTCCGGTACCGTCTTCCACATAATTAATGGCATTAGAGAGAATATTGGTTACGGCCGATGCTATTTTCTGACTGTCAATATTCATCCATACCGTCTTCGCAGCAGAAGAATAAGTCACCGTTAAATTTCTTTGTTCTATCGTTGAAGCAAAGACATTAATACAGTTTTTCAATAACTGGTTGATTTCCACATGCGAGCGTAAGAGAGTATCCATATCCTCTTTCCGGGTACTGCTGATATTAATTATTTTCTCTATTACGGTATGCAGTTTCAAAGCATTTTCCTGTACTGCACGGAGAATTTCCCTCTCGGATGAATCCCGTGAAGACTGGAGGAGCTTACTTAATGGAGACACGACAAGAGACAATGGAGTTTCAAGCTCATGCGACATATTAACCAGAAAACCGGTCTTCATCTGTGACAGCTCCAGTGTTTTTTCCCTCTCTCTCAGTTCCATCTTCTTCCGGTTTTTAAACTGTTGACGCTTTAACAAAAGATATATGGCAGCTACAGCCAGAATAAAATAGACCAATATCATCGGCCATGAACTATACCATGGAGGGGGAACATTAAGCACATAAGTAGTAATACGGGCATGAGGGTCTATGGTCGGATTTGATGTACTCAACCTCAACTTATAGCTGCTGCTCGATACGTTCATGAAGTTCAGCCTGTTTTCGCCCACCGGGAGACGATGCCACGAAGCCTCATCCCCTATCTGATAATAAAATATCTCATTCTTATCAAGATCATACGATAAGGTTGACAGTTCCAGCGTGATGCTTGCCCCGTTATCAATGTCTATTTCCCTTTTACCAGGTTCCAGAGAACAGGTTGTAGATTCTTGCCCGCCTTTCGTCTTTTTTTCTTTGATGACAGTAGAGATAACTACCGGAGGACTGGAATAGCGATAATGTGAAGGAGAAAAGAACAACAGCTGGCTTTCACCGCCCCATAGTACCATGCCCATTGCTGGCTGATAATTGCCGCAAAGGAAATTACCCAGAGGCAGCCCTGCCATATAACGGATAGAACGCCGGGCAATATTGATCTGATAACAACCATCGGGAGAACTCAGCCAGATATAGTTTCCCTTAACGATCATTGAGCGAAACTCATCATAAAGCTTGTTTTCAGAAATGGTCTGAAGTTTCTCTTTCTTAATATCAAACCGACAGACTCTTGGTCCTTGGATCAACCATAAAGCATTCTTACAATAGCAAACCTGAGTCTGTGATATCGGGAATACTTTCATCCGCAGTGTCTTTTCATCAATACGGATCATCTCATTGCCCCTCATCAACCATATATGTCCGGAATCATCCGGAATGATTTGCCTTACGATATTTTCCCCTTTAAGGGCATCAAGTTTTTCATACAGTTTCTTCACATGATATGTACCCTTGAGAGCAGAACTCATCAATTGCTTTTTATCCACGATGATGACCCCACAATTGAAATTACTAATCCACAACCGGCCATAATGATCCTCATAGACAGCATAGCTCCAGTTGGCATTCCGGTTGTCCGGGGTCGTAAGCACGAAATAGTGAAACTGGTGCTTCTTCTCATCGTAATAAGCAATACTGGCATCACTGGCTATCCAGACCGTATGCTGGCGGTCTTCATAAATATCCCTTACCCTGTTATGATGAAGAATATATTGAGGATTATTTGTATTGTACCAATAAAAACGGTC
>DMYZ01000123.1 GCA_003483565.1 Prevotella sp. | reverse complement strand
CTTGGCGAAGATAAAGTTGTGCCTTTTAATCATAATTTTGATGATCAAAACTTTCAAAACGATCTCTCCATTCCCGAAATAATCAGACGAGCAGAGGATAGTAAAACTGGAGCAAGGTTTAAATTCTTTATGCAAGGCGGATGGGAACAATTCTATCCAAGCCAATCAGAAGCTGATCTAGCATTTGCTAACGACTTAGTTTTCTGGTGTGGACGTGATTTTGAAAAAATGGATACTATTTTCCGCAATTCAAGTTTAATGCGCGGCAAATATGACGAAAAGCACGGTAAGACAACATACGGAATCGGTCTTTTAAACAAAGCTATCAATGAAAACACAAGCACTTTTAATCCACACAGGGAACCATTGAAATACAACTTTGGCTTTATAAAAAAAGAAAAAGAAATTCCACCTCGTTCATGGGATGATACTGGGAATGCTGATAGGTTCTGTGATATGTGGGGAGATTCAGTCAGGTATTCTTTTATTGACAAATCCTGGTACGTTTATGACGGTGAAAAATGGGCTGCTGATGATACCGGACAAGTTAAAAAGTGTGCTGACAAAGTTATTGAGCGTATGCCAAATGAAAAAATTAAAGTTGCTGATGGAGTTGGCCCTGAAGACGCTAAGAAAGATTTTGCAAAATTCATAAAAAAATCTCGCAGTAATGCAGCTAAAAACGCAATGTTAGACGAAGTTAAACACAGAGTTCCAGTTTTACATGATGAGTTTGACAAAGAAGCTATGCTGCTAAATACGAAATCGGGCTATGTGGACTTAGCATCAGGGATTTTACATGATCACGACATTAAAAAAATGTTCAGTCATGAAACAAATTGTGAATACACTGATACGATTGATTGTCCTGAATGGAATCAATTTTTAAAACAGATTTTTGATAATAATGAGGATCTAATTCATTACATTCAAAAAGCGATTGGATACTCTGCAACGGGATCAACAAGAGAACAGATAATGTTTGTGCTTTACGGAAATGGCAGAAATGGTAAGTCAATCTTTATCGACACTTTGGCGGATATTTTGGGTGATTATGCAAGAACGATGAATGTTTCAACCATCATGGTTAAAGCCAACAATGGAGTTAACACTGATATAGCAAGACTAGAAGGAGCGAGGTTAGTAATCTCCAGTGAAGCTAATGAAGGAAGCCGCCTAGATGAAGGGCTAGTCAAGCAAATGACTGGTGGTGACAAGCTTGTTGCTCGTTATCTATACGGAAAAGAGTTTGAATTCATCCCACAGTTCAAAATCTGGATGGCCACGAATCATAAGCCCTTAATTCGTGGAACTGATGATGGTATCTGGCGCAGAATCGTTCTCATCCCGTTTATGGTTCAAATACCAATTGAAAAAGTCGATAAAGATCTTAAAAGCAAGCTCAAGCGTGAAGCATCCGGAATTTTGAACTGGATAGTCGATGGAGCTTTAGCTTGGCAGAAAGAAGGCTTAGAGCCTCCAGAAATTGTTAAGAATGCAAGCAAAGACTATCGCAACGAGATGGACGTATTAAGTTACTTCATTAGCGAGTGTTGCGAAATAGGATCTGGGATTGGCTTTAAAGCACAAGCTGGTGAACTATACGGAAAATATAAATCTTGGGCTGAAGAAAATTCTGAATACAAAATGTCATCTCAAAAATTTGGTAGAGAAATGAGAAAAAAATTTAAGTATGTAAGAAAGATGAACGGCAGATTTTACATTGGATTAAAAATTATAACTGATTCTAGGCTTAATTTCCTAAAAAATTAAAACCTATATGACGGATATGATGACGGATAAATGACTGGTTTATGAAACGCTTACATCCCCTATATATTACGGTTTATATTACTTTTATTTTCTTATGACGGATAAAAGAATAATAAGTATATAGAAAAAAAGAAAAAAATAATATATAGAGAAAAGAAAGGATGAAGAAACCCGTCATAGGGGTAAAAAATAGCTTCTAATCGTTGTGGGAGTAAGGATACAGCATTTTGTTTGTCCGTCATAAAGTCCGTCATACAAAATTGGAGGTAGTGAAGGCATTAATCATGAAATCTGAACATGCAATTCAAAATGAAATTCTATTGGCTTTATCAGCAAATGAATGCACGGTATGCCGCAGCAATGCAGGAAAGATTAAAACTCAAGATGGCAGAACAGTAATGCTATTTCCGCGAGGGTGGCCTGATATCACAGGCTTTAGGCATTCCGATGGAAAGGCAATCTTAATTGAAGTTAAGAACGAGCGTGGGCGTTTGCGAAATGATCAAAAAAAATTTGCTAAGTTTATCAAAAACTATCCAGTACTATATGGTGTTGCTAGATCGGCAGAAGATGCGTTGAATATCATAGAACGCAAATTTTGATATGCCAGAGCAATTTTAATAAGTTTCGAGTATAATTATACTTAACCAGTTTTAAATGGCTTAAAACGAATTTTAAGGGGTAATTCAAATATGACACTAAAGAAAAATTCAAAGTTGAAAAATGTCAAAGATATTTATGGAGCTGTGCATAAAAAGGCAACGGTTTTGAATATTTATAAAAATAGCGTACCAGCTCGAGACATTGAAACAGGTGAAGCATTTGTGATCAGAAATGAAGACTTGGGAATTGAACTATCCAAGCCTAAAAAGGTTGGCACACCGAAAA
>DMYZ01000268.1 GCA_003483565.1 Prevotella sp. | reverse complement strand
TCGATTTTGGGGTATACCATATAAAATCGAGTTGTAAAATGCATATTTTGTAAAGAGTAAAAGCAACTGATTATCTATTTTAGAAGGAGTCTCTTTAAATCTTTATACTTATCTGCTTTTTTTGTAACATTGATACATTTCTCGTTATTAGGATATTCATTTGTTGTTATCAATGGCCCCTTTGTAAACTAAAATATTGGTCCGTTTTTTAACTTTTATTTACAGTGATGGTTTTGTACAATAGTAGTGGAACTGTTAAATTATTGCCTGAAAATTGATTATTTGCTGAGAATACTTGTTTTATTCAAAATAATAGCGTATCTTAGCAATAATAAACTTTATTATATTGAAGTTTATAATGATATATGATAGTTAAATATCAAATAATTGATAGTTAAATAAAAAATATGGCAGATTTATATGAGTATTCTACGCCGGAGCTTATTCGTTTGCTTGGGACACGATTCAAAGAGTACAGAATGAGATGCAACCTTACCCAAAAGGAGGTGGCAGAACAATCTGGTATTGGACTTACGACCATTTATAAGTTTGAGAAGGGTACGGCGGGTAGTCTTTCGTTGTCTACCTTTATTCTTCTGCTTAAGGTGGTTGGGCAGATCAATGCTTTGGGTGATTTGCTGCCAGAATTACCAGAGTCGCCCTACCTGATACGCAAGGGCGAGAAGAAAGCACAACGTATTCGTCACTCAAAATAGAAGGTTATGATCAAGATATTAAGTGTAATCCTTTGGAATGAAGAAATAGGAAGACTGGCTTGGGATGAACGACGTAAATTGTCGTATTTTACCTATAATCCTGAGTTTATCAAGAAGGGGCTGAATGTTTCTCCTCTTGTTGCTCCTGTGGATGGCGTGATGGCCCTTGCTCCAGTTTGGGGCGAAGATGCAAAGATCTATCAGAGACTTCCTGCGTTTGTTGCCGACTCCTTGCCTGATGCCTGGGGAAATCAGTTGTTTGACCTTTGGCGCCAGCAGAACCATCTTTCAAATGCTGATATCAATCCACTCGACAAGCTCTCATTCATAGGACGACGAGGAATGGGTGCTTTGGAGTTTATTCCAGAGACTACTCGTGAGCGTAGGGCAGATAATATTGACATGAAGTTGTTAGCTGATTTGGCAGAACGTATCTTTACAAAAAGAGAGAAGGTCTGTATAATGCCTGAAGAGTCTATTACTATGCAGTCATTGTTGACTGTTGGCACATCAGCTGGTGGCCGTCAACCGAAGGCTATCATTGCCATTAATCGTGAAACTGGCGAGATTAGAAGTGGTCAAATATCTGGTTTGAAAGATTTTGATTATTATCTGCTGAAGTTTGGCGATTCTGAATGCAGTTCTGCAGAACTCGAGATGACCTATTATGATTTGGCAATAGCTGCTGGTATTAACATGATGCCATCGAAACTTTATTCTGTTGAGGGCAATAACCATTTTATGACCAAACGATTTGATCGTGATGGTGAGAAGAAAATTCATACTCAGACACTTGCTGCTATCTATCCGGATGCTGATAGCTACGAGCAATTGATTACGGTTTGCCGGAAATTGCATCTGCCTGAGGCTGATTGTCAAGAGGTATTTCGCAGAATGGTTTTCAATATATTGTCTAACAATACAGATGACCATAATAAGAATTTCTCGTTCATTATGAGTGAGGATGGTTCGTGGAGATTGTCTCCGGCTTATGATATTACTTATGTTATAGACCGTGGGGGCTTCCTACCGAATGAAGATCATTGTATGTTTATCCGTGCAAAAATTCGTCGAATTACTCGTGATGATGTTATAGAATTTGCTCGTTATAATGGTATTCGCAGACCTGATGCAATCATCCGTGATGTTGTCAATTCCTTGAAGAATTTACGTGCAACTGCTCTTAAATATGGTGTAGCTGAGAAATGGATTGGTAGAGTAGAGGAAACTATTATTGGACACTTGAAAGAGTGGGGTGAATGGGAAAAAAAATCCACTTCTTTAGCTTGGGAAGTCAATGGTCATAAAATTGAAAACATACGTATAGAGCAGACCTATAAGGGTAACTATCATCTGTATGCAGATATCGATGGCAAAAAGCGCAAGTTTGTTATTGGCAAGAATAAAGAAGAGTTCTTGTTGATAGAAAAGACCGGCATCACTCATATTGATAATGAACTGCTGAAAGATATGGTTGTGAAGTATTTTAAACTTTAGTTATTCATAAACGAATCTTTTAACCAATAATTGATAAAGCTATAAAATAGATGAGTTAACTATCTTATGACTATACTATCCCCCAAAAATTGTACAGGTGCTAAAGTTAAAAAATATTTTATATTTTGCACCATATAAAAGAAAGGGTTTAGAATGGGACGAAAGAGTAAGTTTGATGCCTCCTTTAAGGCCAAAGTAGCCTGGCCATTAAGGAACAAAAATCTTTGACCGAGTTAGCTAAGGAATTTGAAGTCTCTCCTGCAAAGATCACATCCTGGAAACAGGAATTTCAGGCTAATGCCAGTGCGACATTTGTCAGTCCGGATACTTCACGTGAGAAAGAGTTCAGCCATCTCAAGGCTGAAAAGGACCGCCTCTTGAAAAAAGTAGGTAATTTAACCATAGAGAATGATTTTTTGCGAGTGCCTGCGAGGATGCCGGACTAAAGGTCAGGCCGCCGTCGAGGACGAGAAATAATCGCTGATATATAATACTTTAGGCGGAAGCTCCTTACTCATAAGGGCTTCCGCCTATTTGTTTCAGGGGATTTGGAAGCATTAATCACACTGAAATGATACAAATGCTGCTATTTGTTTAGAGTAATTTTCTTGTATGTTTAGAGCAATAAAATATGGGACATTAAAAAAATAGATATTATGAAATATAAATGCTTAAAAGCAGAAAAGACTTGGATAATAGCATATCAGTAGATAAAGTGACTATAAGAAGGGTTAAAGATTAATATGCTTGTCTAAACAGGGAACCATAAAAATATAATAATAAGGTGGAATTTCTAGCCAGGAAAGGCTTCCAGCTTTTTATTAGATATTTACTTGTTTGTTTTAATGAAAATACGTACATTTGCATTATTATTAATGTAAAAAACAACATGAAGAAATTATTATTTGCTTTATCCTTTATATTTGTTTTCCTCCCAGGCAACGCCAAGTCTATGCGTGAGATGTGGTTGTCAATGCCTGATTCGTTGATGCCTTATATGAATAAGAATCTTCGTCAGGAAATGATAGATTTTATAGATATGAAGCTCCATGCTGATGTAAAGAATCTTTTGGGTGATAATAGCCGGATGGATACTCTGACATCGAACTATGTTCATCTCACAATGGACACTTTGACAACTGTAGAAATGCGTCTCCTTCCTCAGACTGATACAGACTCGTTGTTGTGTATGGTGACTACTGTCGCCGGGCCGGCTAAGGAAAGCGATATTACTTTTTTTGATTCAAACTGGCATCCTGTTTATCTTAAAGGTGCTTTTGGAGGCAAGGATCAACGAGAAATAGCATCAGAACTTATTTCACGTCCTGATACAATGAAGGAAAAGCGTTATGAGGATTTGAAAGCAATGATAGACCCTATGATGTCATATGCAAAATTGTCATCATCTGATGGTGATATTACTTTTTTACTTTCTTTTCCTATGCTTACGAAGGAGGATAAAAAGATGATTGAATCTATTGTATTGCAAAGAAAATTTAAATGGGATGGTAAAAGGTTTAACTAATGTTATAAATACACTATATTCCTGCGATAGTTCTTGCAGAGAATAGAAATAATGTTACCTTTGCATCGTGTTTTTCATGGTATTAGATTATTAAGGTTAATAAAAGATTGGTTGTCGTGAGACAATCAATTTTTTTTTATGCCT
>DMYZ01000143.1:5912-6999 GCA_003483565.1 Prevotella sp. | reverse complement strand
ATTTCAAAGTGGATATGCAGGATCTTGACTGTGATTTCTTTGTATTCAGCGGTCATAAGATATATGGACCTACTGGTATCGGTATCCTTTTTGGAAAGGAAGACTGGCTGGATAAACTTCCTCCTTATCAGGGTGGAGGGGAGATGATAGATCATGTGAGTTTCGAGAAGACTACTTTTGAGCGCCCGCCTTTAAAATTTGAGGCAGGGACACCTGATTATATAGCTTCTCATGGGCTTGCTACGGCTCTTGACTATGTCAGCAGACTGGGGATGGATAATATCTGTGCGCATGAACAGAAGCTGACGGAATATTGTACTCAGCAGTTGATGAGCATTGGCGGCATGCGTATCTTTGGACAGGCTGAACATAAAGATGCTGTCATCAGCTTCCTTGTCGGAAAGATCCATCACATGGATATGGGAACACTTCTTGACCGTCTGGGTATTGCAGTCCGTACAGGTCACCATTGTGCCCAGCCGTTGATGGACCGATTAGGTGTTCTTGGAACCGTAAGAGCCAGCTTCGGACTTTATAATACAAAAGAAGAAGTCGATGTCCTTGTCGAAGGTATTAAACGTGTATCCAAAATGTTCTGATGTTTCAGAAATGATAAAAGAAAATAGTAGTTTGGGATGGCTGTACTGATACCACATTTTTATATAGATAAGATTGAGGCAGGATGTGATGAGGCTGGGCGAGGCTGTCTGGCTGGAAGTGTCTATGCTGCGGCAGTGATCTTACCGGCAGATTATAGCAATTCTGAACTCAATGATAGTAAGAAACTGAGCCCGAAGAAGCGTTATGCTCTTCGGGAGCAGGTTCAGAATGATGCTCTGGCCTGGGCAGTGGGGATTGTTACGTCAGAAGAAATAGACAAGATCAATATTCTTCATGCCAGTTTTCTGGCGATGCATCGGGCTTTAGATCAGTTAAAAGTCCGTCCGGAAGTACTTATTGTTGATGGCAACCATTTTGATCCTTATACACCATCTGAGTTTAAGGGAGAAAAAGGGCATGAACTTCCTTTTACTACTCTAATTAAAGGTGATGGCAGATATCAGTCTATAGCAGCTGCAAGTATTTT
>DMYZ01000143.1:0-5613 GCA_003483565.1 Prevotella sp. | reverse complement strand
GACTGATGTTGGCATATAATGCAAATATGCTATTCTATGTAACGATATAATAATGCATCACTTATTATAAAGGGTAAGAATTTTATTTCTTATTTTTATTTGAATTTAGAATTTATAATATTCATTAGATTATCGTAAATGATTAAATGTTAAATTCCATTTTAGTAGTGGTGTTGATTAAATGTAAATTATATCAATATTTATACTTTTGTTGTTAGTATTTCATTTTTTCATGTAGTTATCTTACGATTTAAAAGTCGTAATTGCCTTTAAAAGGTTAATGAATTTTAAAAGAAAGGGAATTTTAATAATTTTTTTTGTTCCATTCATAAAGTTACACTAATTTTGCACTTTACACAAGGTTAAGTTTGTGTAACAATATATTATATAAGGAACATAGCGAGAAGAAAAATAGATTGATATGCTAATTGGATAACATAGCATTTTTCTTTTATAGTTGTTTCTTGATAAAGAGAGAGAAATAAGTAACATTTATAATTTTAATTTTAACGAGAGGATTTTATGGAAAAAAGACTAATGATGTTATTAGTCGGTCTGTTCTTATCTTTAGGAATGGCTCTGGCTCAAACTCAGATTAGTGGAACTGTTACCTCTTCAGAAGACGGTCAGCCTATTATTGGTGCATCTGTCAAAGTTGAAGGTACCAAAATGGGAACTGTTACCGATGTTGATGGTAATTTTTCTTTGTCAGCTCCTGCTAATTCAAAATTGGAAATCTCCTATATTGGTATGGTTCCCAAAATCATAACAGTTAAGGGTAAAGATCTTAAAGTCGTTCTAAGTCCAGATAATAAGACTTTGGATGAAGTTATGGTTGTCGCTTATGGTACAGAAAAGCGTTCTGCTTTTACGGGATCTGCCAAAGTCATCGGTGCTGACGAAATAGGCAAAGTTCAGGTTACCAATGCTGTTGATGCTTTAAAAGGACAAGTGGCTGGTGTGCAGATTAACACCGTGTCCGGTCAGCCTGGAAGTACATCTTCAGTGCGTATTCGTGGTATTAGTTCTGTAAATGCAGGTAATAATCCATTGATTGTGTTGGATGGTGTCGCATATGATGGTGATATCAATACAATTACTCCATCTGATATTGAGTCTATGACCGTATTGAAGGATGCTGCTTCTACTGCTCTTTATGGTGCCCGTGGCTCAAATGGTGTCATATTGATTACTACAAAGAAGGGTAAAAGCGGTACGGGTACGATTACAGTGGATGCCAAGTGGGGATCGAATTCACGTGCAGTACCTAACTATAATATGGTTGAAAGTCCAGCTAAGTATTATGAAATGTGGTATTCTTCTTTGAAGAGTTATGCCATGAATAATGGCTTGAGCAGTGATGCTGCTGCTACATGGGCTAATAAGAATTTAATTAATAGTACTTCGTATGGTTTGGGATATAATGTATATACTATACCAAGCGGAGAATCTATGATAGGTTCTGATGGCAAGTTGAATCCGAATGCTAAATTAGGTAGTGTTTATACTTATAAAGGTAACCAGTATACATTGACTCCTGATAACTGGTCTGATGCTACCTTTAAGCATAGTCTTCGTCAGGAATATACTGTATCTGGTTCTGGTGCTACCGACCGTGGATCTTTTTATACCTCTTTCAATTATTTGAACTATGACGGTATTACTACAAGTTCTAATTATGAGCGTTATTCCGGTCGTGTTAAGGCTGATTATAAGGTGAAAGATTGGTTGAAGATGTCTGGTAATGCCAATTTCTCACATTATACTCAGAATAATACGGGGCAGGATGAAGGAAGTTCTTCTAATTCCGGCAATGTTTTTGCTTTGACTAAAATGGGACCAATTTATCCTCTTTATATCCGTGATGGAAATGGAAATATAATGTTTGACAAAAATAGTGGTATTAACTATTATGATTATGGTGAAGGAAAGATCAATGGTCTTAACCGTCCTTTCCTGCCTCAGTCAAATCCATTGTCTGATTTACAACTGAATGAAAACAAAGTCGTAGGAAATATGTTTAATACTACTTTGTCAGCAGATGTTACTCTTCCTTATGGATTTAAATTTACTTCAACCAATAATGCTAATGTAGACGAAGATCGTCAGACTAATACGACGAATCCTTTTTATGGTCAGTATACGGCTTCTAATGGTATTGTATATAAATACAGTTATCGCTATTTCACTTATGATCTGCAGCAGTTATTAAACTGGAGTCAATCTTATGGGAAAAATACAATTTCTGCTGTTCTTGGTCATGACTATTATAATAGGAATTATGCTTATTTGGAAGGAGATAAAAATAACCAGTATAGTCCTAGTAATGATGAGTTGGCAGGAGCTATTAATGTAGGTTCGACAAATTCTTATCAGCGTAATTATAATAATGAAGGTTATTTTTTCCGTGCACTCTATGACTATGACAACAAATATCATGGAGAATTTTCTTTAGTCCGCCAGGCTTCTTCACGTTTTGCAAAGGATAAGCGCTGGGGTGATTTCTGGTCAGCTGGTACAAGTTGGGTCATCTCTAAGGAAAAATGGTTCAAGGTTGATTGGGTTGATGAGCTGCGTGCTAAATTATCTTACGGCCAAACAGGTAATGACAATATTGGAAATGATGTCATCGGATACGATTTATATTCTAATGTTTATGATATAGTAAATTCAGATGGCAATGCAGGCCTTGTGGTTCGTCCAGTAAAGGGTAATTCTGGTATTTCTTGGGAAACTAATAAAGAATTAAACTTCGGTATTGAGAGTTCCCTGTTCAAAGGACGTTTGAATGTTACTTTGGATGGTTTCAGCAGAAAGACTGCTAATATGCTTTATGAATTTACCTATCCTCTGTCTTATGGTTATACTAGCTATTACGACAATATTGGTGATATGATGAACAATGGTTTTGAGGCTGACATCAATGGAAGTATTATCCAGACTAAGGATTTGACATGGTCAGCAAACGCCAATTTTACTTATGTTCATAACTATCTGAGTTACCTGCCAGATTCAAAAAAGACAATTACTGTTGATGGTGTACAAGGATATTCTGATAAGAATTTCTTCTTAGGACAAGGTAAATCTGTATTTACTTGGTATTTGCCACAATATGCAGGCGTTGATCCAAAGACAGGTGCTGCCCTTTATTATAAGACTACAACTGATGATAAGGGTAATCAAACTACGACTACGACGACTGCAGCCAGTGAAGCAACTTATCATCTATGTGGATCAGCAATGCCTGAGATTTATGGTGGATTTGGTTCAAGCTTGGCTTGGAAGGGTCTTGATTTTTCAGTATCTTTCGCTTATCAGATTGGTGGAAAAATTTATGACTCAGATTATCAATCTCTTATGAGTGCGACAAGAGGTGAAGCATTCTCTACAGATCTATATAATGCTTGGACACCGGAGAATACAAATACTAACATACCTCGTATTATGTTTAATGATGATGATGCTTCTGCTGAATCTGACCGTTGGCTGACAAATGCCTCTTATCTGAGTCTCCAGAATATAACCCTAGGTTATACTTTCCCTAAACAATGGGTAAGCAGAATAGGATTGGGAACTCTTCGCTTTTATGTTACTGCTGATAATGTTTGGGTTTGGTCTCACCGTAAAGGTTTAGATCCACGTCAGGCTGTATATGGGGATGACCATCAATATACTACATACTCTGCAGGAGAGGGTAATTCTTCTTTTGCACCTGGTATCAGAACTATTTCAGGTGGTCTGACTGTTACATTCTAATTTTAATCTTTAGAAAAATAGATATGAAAGGTTTAATATATAAATCGATATTGGGTTTAGCGCTGGTAACAGTGTCGATAACTACATTTACCAGTTGTATTGATGAAAATGAGCCTACAGAGTATGCTACGGAAAAGCAAGCGTCATCGTCTGCTTCTTCTGTAAAAGCTCTCCTTTATGGGGTCTCTTCTTATTTTAATGCAGAAGGTACCGATAATGGAAATCATTATGAATATGGCTATAGCAGCATTATGAGGATTCGTGATGCAGAAACAGGCGATCTGCCTAATGTGAATAGTGATTATGAATGGTATAATTATTGGCTTTGTGATAAGTTGCTTGGTTCGAATAATGCTTTTTCCCGTTATGTCTGGAAGTATTACTATGCATTTATTGCAAAGACAAATACTTTGATAGAGTCTGTAGATACTACGAATGCTTCTCAGGAGCAGCTGGGTTGTTTGGGCGCAGGTTATGCTTTCCGTGCTCTTATCTATTCTGATATGGCACCTATGTATGAATTTTTGTCAAATGACAAAATATCAAGCACCAATTCTGATGGGCATAATGTAGAAGGACTTACTGTTCCTATTGTGACAGATACGACTACTGAGGCTGGCTCTCGGAACAATCCTCGTGTCAGTAAAGCGAAAATGGTTGCTTTTATTCTTTCTGATTTGAAGAAAGCTGAAAAGTATATTCCATATCTTCAGGAGTCTGATAAGATTCTTCCTCATCTGTCTTCTGTTTATGGTCTTGAGGCTCGTGTCTATCTTTGGAATGAAGACTATGTTAATGCTGAGGCAGCTGCCCGTAAGGCTATTGATGCAAGTGATGTAGCTCCAATGGATTCTGCAGCTTGTCTTGATACAAAGAAGGGCTTCAACCAATTAGATAGTTGGATGTGGGGTTCCCAACAGACTTCAGAGGATGCAACCGTAAAGACAGGTATTGTAAACTGGACTTCTTTCGCATGTAATGAAACTGAATTTGGTTATAATTCTGCTGGTCCTCAGACTATGATTGACAAGAGTATGTATGATAGAATCAATAATACAGACTGGCGGAAGCTAGAATGGGTTGCTCCTCAGGGTACGGCCTTGTATGGTAGAAATTCATATATAGATTCCACTGTTTTTAAAGGTGCAATTGTTGATTATGGATCTTTAAAATTCCGTCCGAATGAAGGCAATTATGAAGACTATACGAAAGGTGCAGCTAGCGCATACCCTGTTATGCGCGTAGAGGAAATGTATTTCATTGAGGCAGAAGCTGCTGCTCATTTAGATGCTGCTAAAGGAAAGAGCCTCTTGGAGTCTTTTATGAAAACCTATCGTGATCCTCATTATACTTGTAAGGCAACAACTCAGGATGGTATCATAGATGAGATCATATTCCAAAAGCGTGTAGAACTCTGGGGAGAAGGTCGGACGTTTTATGATATTAAGCGTTTGAATTACTCTGTAACCCGTGGTTACCCGGGAACTAATTTTTACGCTACCAGTTGCTTTAATACAAATGGCCGTCCTGCTTGGATGAACTTCTGTATTTATCGTACTGAAGCTGAGAATAATCCGGCTTTGGCTGGCTGGAATAATCCGGATCCGTCTAATGTTTATACTCCTTGGTCAGAATAAAAATAAATTTTATAATTATATTAAAGGCTCTTTGCAATGCAAGGAGCCTTTTTTGTTTTTAATATTAAAATGATTTTGTTCCTTTTAAACTTTAATTTATAATAATAAATATTCTATATGGGTGTTAACAGGATGTGTTAAATACCTTGAATTGTGAGTGCGTTGTATTTGATATTTTTTGAATAATAATCAAGGCGCTTGCTATTTTGTAATATTAATT
>DMYZ01000270.1 GCA_003483565.1 Prevotella sp. | reverse complement strand
ACTACTGTAGTTTTACCACTGCCAGTTCCTCCAGCTATTCCGATAATCGTTATTTTATCGTCTTTCATTTTATCATTCAATTAACAACATCTGCTTTTCATCAAAGCAGATCATCAAACATTTTCTTATAATATTCTGCTTTTTTTTCAGTTGACATGGGATAAGCTCTGCTACTACTCGGCATCCGATACAATTTAAGGACTCTATTTTCAAAGAGAAATTCAACATAGGTTCCCATCTTCATCTTTTTGGCTGCCTTAATTCCATAGTGTTCTGTAAAAATACTTGTAGCCAATTGGCCTGCAGCTAATACTCCACGTACCTCAGGCAAAGATCGTAGCATACCATCAAGATCAGCTTTTTCCACAATTTCCAGATCCTTGTCTGATGCAGTACCCGTCATTCGGCGAACACGTACAGCTGTATCATAAATAGCCACCCTCTTTTCTTTGAGAAATATTTTAATTTTATCAAGATCAAAACGCTTCTCTTCTGGAACAATAAAATGTTGCTTATCATTAAAAAAACAGATTCCAAAGATACGCCACATGTCATTTTGAAAATTAGGATAATACCACTTTATACACCAGCGCCTAGATGCAGGGGGGAATGTTCCTAGCATAAGAAGTCTGGCATCACCAGGAAGCCATGGTACAAAAGGATGAGTTTCTATTGGAATATCTTCCATCTTACTGCTTCTCCTTAAGCAAATAAACGACAACCGGAAGATGATCGCTATAACCATCGAGCCATACTCCACCGGCAGAAGTTCGCTTTGGTGTTCCCTTATATTTACCTTCAGTCTGGAAAAGATAATCACGACGGAAAATCTGATTCTTCCAGAACTTCAAAGTAGAAAAATCTTTCTTGCCATTCTTGTTAAGCAAATTTGGTGTCATCACAATCTGATCAAAAAGATCCCATGCACCATCATAACTTAATGTGCCCGTTCCTGATTTATGAATATTGTACCATGGATTATACATATCATCAGCACCGACCTCGTTAATCTCAGCCTTAGCCCTCAGATACTCATGCAAACTGGCATTTTCCGGATCATCATTCATATCCCCCATAACAAAGACCTTTACATTAGGATCATCACGAAGTAAAGAATCTTTTAACACTTTTACTTGTCTGCCAGCGCTCTCCCGATAGAAACCGGTGCTGAAGCGACTTGGCCAGTGGCAAACAACAAAGGTAACATGCTCTCCGGCCAGAGTACCACTTACTGTAAGAAATCCTCGGGTCTTGAAAGTGCTATCCTTAACCAATTCCTGGACATAAGGCACTAATTTAGAATTTCTGACTTGAAATAACTGAGGATTATAAAGCAATGCACAATCAATACCACGACGGTCCGGTCCTTCAATATGGATATACTTATAGCCGCGTTTAGATAATGCCGGTTGTCCAATAAGATCATTGAGAACATGATCATTCTCCACTTCAGACATGCCGATAGCCGCACAGCCTACTGGAATAACATCTGTACCCATATCAGAAAGCACACGAGCCATATTATGAATTTTATGTGAATATTTGAGACCATTCCACCCATTGCTTGGTAGAAATTCATAATCGTTTTTGCCGGCATCATGACAAGTGTCAAACAAGTTTTCCTGATTATAGAAACCTATGGCATAGCCAACATAAGATTTCTGTGCAGATACTGCGAAAGTGGCCAAAAAGAAGACCGCGAGCAAGAAAATTTTTCTTTTCATTTGTTTATCTTAAATATTCAAATTCGTTACTACAAACTGTTTCTTAGTTACAATTTACAACTAAGCTACTATTTCATATTCACACGTTATAATAAATCAGCTATTTCACCAGCTTGAGCCAAGATGATAAGCTATGCAAATATCGGTATTTAATTCGAAATAAATGCATTTATATCAAAAAAATTAATCAAAAACATTTTGAATCATTAAAAATATTTCGTTACTTTGCACTAAAGTATAAATTTTATTAATAATAGGTTATGCAGAACAAGGTAAAAATCGCAGTGATCGCACTCTGCTACTCCCCATTGGCTTTTGCTCAGAATATTAATCAAACAGAGCAAAAAGAAGCCAAGGCGCTAGACGAGAATGCTTTCACTTTCACCGAAGCACAAGTGGACGAAGATCAGGATGCATCACAGAATGTAACTATCCTTAATTCCACGAACAACGTGTTTGCATCAGAAGCCGGATATCTATTCTCCCCGATGCGCTACCGTTATCGTGCTTTCAGTCAGAAATATAACGACGTGTATGTCAACGGCGCTCCTATGAATAACATGGAAAATGAAAAGTTCAATTTTT
The DNA here is from genome assembly GCA_003483565.1 of Prevotella sp. GTDB lineage: Bacteria > Bacteroidota > Bacteroidia > Bacteroidales > Bacteroidaceae > Prevotella. The sequence continues at coordinate 3,044 of DMYZ01000270.1, read as the reverse complement.
CTGAAGTGGGAGGACTGAATCGCTTTACCCGTAATGTAGAGTTTGCTTTGCCTTTCGAGAGCAACAATTTTACCATGAATGGTATGGCTGGAAGTAATAATTATAACTTCCGCGCAGGCAGCATGCAGGAAGGCAATTATTTCTCTTTGGGAGCAGCCAATCGCAACTATACTCTCCGCGGCATGTATACCTATGCATCTGGTTTTAATGCTAAAGGTTGGGCTTTTGCAGGAGGACTGACTTATCGTTGGGCTAACCAAGGTTATGTTGAGGGAACATTTTACAATTCTCTCTCTTATTTCCTCGGAGTTCAAAAACTTTTCAAAAACGGGCACAGCCTGAGTTTTACAACATGGGGAAATCCTACAGAACGTGCACAACAGGGAGCTTCGACTGATGAAGCTTATTGGTTAGCCAATGACTATGAATATAATCCTTATTGGGGCTATCAGAACGGTCATAAGCGTAACTCTCGTGTTGTTAACGATTTCACACCTTCCGGCTTGCTAACATGGGACTGGGATATCAATAAGAATTATAAGCTCACTACTACCCTTTTAGGTAAATACAGTATCTATAAGGCCACGAAGCTGAACTATAATAACAGTGAGAATCCACAACCTGATTACTGGAAAAATCTTCCTTCAAGTTATTATGATGTTTGGGGAGGTTCTAATACCAGCGACGCTTACAGCCAATGGTTATCTTCTTATAACTATTGGACAAGTTCTAAAGAAAACCGTCAGATTAACTGGAACCAACTTTACTATGCCAACGAACAGGCCGGCAAAAGCGGCGCCGATGCCCTTTACTTCGTTGAAGCACGTCATACAAATGTTTTCAATATGACTTTGGCATCAACACTCACGGCTCATCATGACAATAACAGTGTTTGGAACATCGGTCTTATTGCAGCAACGAACAGCAGCCGTCATTTTAAAACAATGGATGATCTTCTTGGTGCCACTTCTTTTCATAATATCAACAGCTACGCTGTAGGCAACTATGCAGAAAATAGTGACCAGGTACAATATGACCTCAATACTATGGGCAGTGATCAGAAAGGTGCACTTATTCAAGACGGAGATGTATTCGGTTACAACTATCGCATATATAATAATAAAGGTCAGGTATGGAGTAACTACGCAGCTAATGTAGGCCGTGTACAGTTAATGATTGCAGGTAAAGCTGGTATGCAAACCATGCAACGTAATGGTTATATGCGCAATGGTATGTTTGCGGATAACTCTTATGGCAAGAGTGGTATTGCCCGTTTCTGGGAAGGCGGTGGCAAAGGAAGTCTTACCTATGATGCTGGCAAAGGCCACGTAATTAAATTTGGACTCGGATATCAATGGAATGCCCCAACAGCTAATACATCTTTTGCTGCTCCTGAAATGAATAATGATTTTGTCACTAATCTGAAAGATGAACATGTTTTTAGCAGTGAATTCCAATATCAGTATAATAGCAGCTGGCTTCAGGCTAGTATGAACGCTTACTATAGTTATCTTGATCATGTCACCGAATGGCAGAACTTTTACTTTGATGATATCAACTCTTTCTCCTATCTCTCGGAGACAGGCATTAAGAAAGAATACTACGGAGTAGAACTCGGACTAAAATTTAAAATGACCTCATTCCTTGACCTAAAGACTATCGGGACTATGAGCGATGGGAAATACATCAACAACATTCATGGTCGATACATGAACTCCATTCAAGGAGGCTACAATGATGAGACCGTTATGGTAAAAGGATATCATGATGACGGTACACCTCTTAATATGGGTAGTGTTGGTCTGAGTTTTCATCAAAGTGGATGGTACATTGATCTGAACGGCAACTACTACAACAAGATTTATCTCTCTTATGCACCAAACATGCTTTACCAGAGCACACTTGCAACAATGAAAGCAACTGATAATGACGGTAATTATATAGTACCAGATCAATATAAAGGCAATGGTGGCTGGATGGTTGATGGTAGTATCAGTAAAAATATTTATCTGAAGCATGGCTCTATCAACTTCAGTCTGATGGTAAGCAATATTCTCAACAATCAAAAACTTGTTACCGGTGGCTATGTACAGAGTCGCAGTGATTATACTGTTTCCAGCAACGGTACTACCAAAGCCCGTGTATACAGCTTCTCTAATAACCCTAAAAAGTATTATGCATGGGGTACCAACGGTATGTTCCAAGTATCTTACAGATTCTAAACATCAGCAAAATGAAAAAGTTTAAATATATCGTATTGGCTATGGCCGGAGCTATCTTCTCATCATGTATGGGCAGCGACTATGCTGATCCATCAATTGATGAAACTCCTTATGGCAATAATGAGATTCAGACTACCAACTTAGTCACTATCTCCCAATTAAAAAATGAATACAAAACACTTATCCAAAACAGTGCATTTACTCAAATCACAACACCAATGCAGATTAAAGGTATTGTAACGGGGAATGACAAAGGTGGCAACTTGTATCAGGAAATTTCTGTCCAGGATAGTACTGGTGCCATCCTGGTAGCCGTCAGTGCCAGTGGCATCTACGGCTATCTTCCTGAAGGACAGGAAGTGCTTATAGATGTGGATAGTCTTTATATAGGTGGTTATGGTCAGATGCCGGAAATAGGAGGCATTTACACAAATACTTCTACAGGCGCACAGAGTATCGGCCGTATGGACCGCTACACATGGCAGAAACACTTTAAAATAATAGGTGAGGCTGATACGACCAAACTTTCCAGTATGACACAAACATTTGATCCAAGTCAGATGGGCAATGCCAATTATATTTGGAATAATGCAGGGAAACTCATGACGATAAAGAACGTTAGTTTCCGTGATGGCAACGGTATTTATGTATTTGCTCCCAACGATGGTAGTGTAAGCCTTACGTCCAACTGTGCCAACCGCGGTTTCAAGGGTTATAATACTAGTGATATTTGCCTGCGCACAAGTACTTATGCTGATTTTGCAAATGACACTATTCCAACTAGCTCATGCAATGTAACTGGTGTCTTCACGATCTACAACA